>CAMFKA010000050.1 GCA_945957185.1 uncultured Chlamydiaceae bacterium
GCTCCTAGTAGTGCGGAAATGATCGTTTGGGAGTCGTCTGTCACCGGAAACATTCTTCCGTCGTCTTCTACCTTTAATTTAACACCACGGCTTTCAAACCATGCGATGGTGTCTTTGGGTTGGAATGTGGAGAACGGTCCACGCAGCTCTCTGGAGCCTCGGGGGTAGAATTTTATCAATTCGGAGGGGTCGAAGCAGGCGTGAGTAACGTTACAGCGTCCTCCGCCCGAAATTTTGACTTTACTCAGCACTTGACGTGACTTTTCCAGCAGAACGACACGGGTGTGGGGAGATGTTTCAGCACAGGTGATCGCAGCGAAAAATCCCGCAGCGCCTCCGCCGATGATGGCTACAGTGTGTTTAGTTGGCGTCGTTGTCATGGATCTATTGCATCGTTAAGAGTGAGACTTTTCATTGCCTCGATATGGCAGTTTCGCACCAACAAGCCGTAAGCATTAACGGAAAGTTTTTCTAAGTGAAATTCAATGAGAGTCCAGTTCTGTGCCAACTTTAGTTCTAGCCAAGGCATGTGGATGGTGTCGATGCCATTATTTGCGATGTTTAATGTTTTTAATGATACACGGGGAAGCGATTCTATAAGGTACGTCGCATCGCGAAGCGATAACCCTGAGTTATTCAGCGACAATTCAGTAAGAGTGGTGTTGACTTTTAGCGAGTCGCTAAGCACTTGAATGCTTCCTTTTGAAAATTCATTGTTATCTAAACGCAACACTTTCAAAGTAGAGTTAGAGCACAATGCGCTTCCGATGGCGTTTGCAATCTTGTGACAGCAGGTTTGAGAGATGTCAAGCTGTGTTAATGTGGTGTTGCTAATAAGAGTTTTTGTTAGCAAGGGGCTTGAGTCCGGGTGTAGGCTGCAATTAACTAACGAAAGGCGTTGTAGAAGGGTGTTGACTTCGACAGCGTGAAAGAAGGGCGCCGGGTCCACTTCGGAGAGGTTTAACCCATGCACAGATAGCTGTGTGATAACGGGATCCTTTAAGATCACGCGAGTGAGGGAATATGCAATCTGGTTCGGATCTTGAGGTTCGTTGCCGTTTATGCGACACGCGTAGAGGTGAGGATTCGCTTCGACATCAACATCAAAAAATAGGGGAGTGGTAGTGTCTGTCCGAAAGCCTCGCTGACGGAAATGAGAAAGGATCTCCCTCGCTAGATCGAGGTCATGGAGAACTCCAAACTTTAAAACTTGAAGAGCGGTGTCCTCATCACAATTGAAAGTGTAATCGTCTTTTTTAATTGCCAGATGGCGAAGAACACGAGAAAAAAGAGCGTTGGATATTTCTGTATTTTCGATGAGTGCGAGAGCATCGAAAGGGGTGTAGTTAGGATCTTCTAGTATCGTTGTGATCTGAGTAATGATTCTGTTTAAAGCACGAGTGTTTACAACGCTAGTTCTTGCAGACGAGTTTGGGAAGGAGTCGTCATCCTGAAAAAGACATCTGCTTGACGAGTAGGGCAACGATTCCTTGCCGTTACGTTGCCGTTTAGGTGGAATTTCATCGGACGTTGCGGACCGTAGTCTATCGATGGAGCTCATAGCATTCCCTTTTTGTTAAGGGGGGAATGGTAGCAAATCGGACGATTCATGACAACTTGCTGCTCTTTTTTTTGAGGTCTCTCAACTTGTGCTCGATCTGTTTTTTTTCGGATGCAGAGAGCCTGTCAATGAACAACACGCCATTGATGTGGTCATTTTCATGGAGAACGATGTGCGCTTCAAAATCGGTGAATTCTTTTGTAAAGAGCTCTCCCTTTTCATTCATCGCTTGGACGAGAATGCGCTGAGGTCTCTTGACGTCGCCGTAGATTTTAGGGATAGATAAACAACCTTCCGATTCGGTGGTGGTTTCTTCGCTTTTTTCCAAAATTTTGGGGTTGATGAACACTTGCACTTCACCGGGGTGCCATTTCCCTTCCTCGTCTTGATGGTAAGGGCAAATGACAAACAACGCTTTGTCGGCGTGGACTTGCGGAGCAGCAATGCCTAGCCCTTTTTGGGAGTGCATGGTCTCTATCATGTCGTGAATAAGAGTTTGTATTTCGGGAGTGATCTCTTCCACTTGCGCACATTTTTTACGCAAGATCGAATCACCGTAATAAGCTAATTTTAAAATCATATTTTCACTCTAAATTATCTCTGCAGCCAATTCATCATAGAACAATCTCCCTTTTTTTGTCAGCCGGTAACTGCCGTCAACTTTTTCAAGAAAAGGGGTGCTGCGTTGCGTTAAGGGTTCTAAGACGGCACGCAATGGAGCGGTGAGGAGAGGGTCGGTTTCCGGAATTCCTTGAATCAGTCTAAGACGTATGGCGATAAGCTCCCTTGCCGATGCTTCGTCGCCTAATTTTTCGGAAAAATCGACCGGCGACACTCCGGATCGAAGTTTTTCTAAATACCTGCCCAAGTGGGCGATATTGCGGAACCTCTCGCCGTTCCAATAGCTGAATGCGGAGGGTCCCATTCCGATGAATTGCCTGCCTGTCCAGTAGCCTGAATTGTGCCTAGAATGGTGCCCGGGCTTTGCGAAAGCAGAAATTTCGTACCGTTGCAGGCCGGATTGCTCGATGATCTCTTCGGCTGCTTGCAGCATTTTAAGGCTCTCTTCCTGTTCGGGGAGCTCTTTTTCCAGTTCGTCCCGATATTTAAAAAAGACGGTGTGAGGTTCGATGGTAAGGTTGTAGAGGGATAAGTGAGTGATCGGTAAACGCACAGCCGTTTGTAGGGTGTGTACCCACGTGTCAAGGCTTTGCCCAGGCAAGTCGTACATGAGGTCGATGGAGATATTGGAAATGCCTGCGTCAAAGGTGTCTTGGACAGCGCGAGTGGCGGTGTCCGGAGAGTGTAGTCTTCCTAATTTTCCCAAAAGTGTAGGGTTTAGGGTTTGTATGCCGATGCTGACGCGGTTGATCCCGGCGGCGGCGAAAGCTTTCATCGCTTCTGGTGTGATGTTCTCCGGATTGGCTTCCAAAGTGATTTCTGCGTCGGAAGGAGGGGCGATGGTTTGGATGAGGGAGGCGATCTTTTCGGGTCCCAAAAGGAAAGGGGTTCCCCCTCCAAAGTAGAGGCTGACGAGATTTTTGTTGGCAAAAAGAGGTTTGGTGCGCTCCCATTCTAACGCGAGCCCCTCCATCAGCTGATTTTTAAACAGCTCTTTATCGGGCAGAACGTAAAAGTGGCAGTAGTGGCATTTGCGAGTGCAAAAAGGGATGTGAATATAAAGGCTAACATCCTTGTCCAGCCTTTCTGTAGGGATCACGATAAGGTTACCAGTCGTCGGCGTCAGGATCGACGATGCCGCCTCTTTTCCAGCGGTTTTTGTCGCTGAAGTAGGACTCTTCCTCTTCATCTTCGTCGCTATCGGATTCGTCGTCATCATCGTCTCTCTCTTCGATGACGGAGGAATCGGAAGATCCCCCTTCAGAATCCATATCGAAATGGGAGTCGCCGATGCTGCCGGCGGTGTCGGGCATGTCGATGTCGGGGATAGTAGGCATTTCGGTGTAACGGCTTCCTGCAGCTGGGCGTTTTGGAGCTACGAATTCGTCCACATCACCACTTTCTTTTAGGAATTGAAGCCTTTCTTTCTCTTCATCGATTTTGGATTTAATTTGAATGATTTCATCTTTGTGTTTTTCGATGTCTTTTTTAGGAACGAGTCCGAGCTTGAGCCATTGCTCTAAGTCTTGTAACTCGACTTCTAATTTCTTTAGTCTTTCACTCTTAATGTTTCTCATTTCCATCCTGTCTGGTAAATATCTATATTTTTAATAGATTGCGATTAATTTTGCAAGAGGCTTTTCTTGTTTTTTTGCATAACCCAAAGAAGAAAAGCTGCTTCTGACGCTACATAGAGGTAGTACCAGCCTTCCCCTCCATTGCCAAAGCCATAACTGTGCAGTCCTGTCCCTAAAATGTAGTTGACGCCATACCAAGTGAAGGAAACAGCAATGAGCCCAACGATCGCTCCAATGGCAACTCCCCGGGTCCCAATTTTTCCAAATCGATAAGCGTGAATGAGTAACAGAAAAACGCAGCTGGAAATGAAAGCCCACGACTCTTTCGGATCCCAATCCCAAAAGCGCCCCCAACTCTGAGCAGCCCAAATTCCTCCAAGAATTGTACCGCCAATGAGAGCGACAGTCCCAAGGTAGAGAAGTGGGACGAGAGGGGAAGCGGGGATTTGCTTCGGGCGCCGGATCAGTTCGACGTGGGCGAGGATTCCGGCCAAAATAAAAATTCCGTAGCTGCCCACGACGAGAAGAACGTGAATAAGAAGCCAAAATTGCGAATCAAGAACGGCTTGAACATTTTCCATTTTTTCGTTTAGCCCGGTGACTTTCAGCAAAATCATCAAGACAATTGCCGCTAAAGCCCCGCAAATCAGCAAGATGTTGTGGTTTTTTTTGCGGTCGAACAAAAGGCTAAGAGCGACAGAAATCCACGGAACATAGATGACAGTTTCGAACATGTTCGAAACTGGTGGGCGCCCCAAGATGTAAGTTCTCAGAACCAGGATGGCAGTGTGCAGCAGAAATCCCGCCGCAATAAGCGGACGGCCGGCGCGGGGGAAGAAGAGGAGCGCGATGACACCGGCGCAGTAAAAAAATAGTGTAACAGGGATTAAAGGAGCGGTTAAATACAACGATTCGGCCTTTAATTGCCAAACTGTCGGATAATGCAACGATTTTCCGGCAGCTTTCAAATAAGGCGTTCCTGCAATTTCAGGGTAGTGGTCCCCCAAAATTTGCAATAGCAAAGGGATGTCGCCTTTTTTGTAGGCGGCAGTGAGCTCTTGATAAACATCTCCCTTGTAAGGAGTGAAGTCGGGAAGCCCGGCGCCCAAAGCGTCGACAGACACCCAGATCCCTTGGGGGAATCGAGTGGGAATGAGTTTCGGTCCGGGGATTCGTTGCAGCTGTTCGGAGAGGGGAAGTCCGGATTGAAGAGGGGGTGGGGGAGTCAGCACAATTTCGGAAGAAGTGACCGAAAGAGGCCGGAATCTTCCGTCTTGCAACTGCGGAATCCAGTCGGAACCCGAGGCGTGTAAAAAATTGATTGCAAAAATTAAGATGAAAAACAAGGATGAATTCATAGTCGAACGAAGCTCCCGGGTGCTTACTTGTTCACGGGAGTATACGAAAATCTATAATTTATGAGTAGGGAGGGGTTGAAATGGTCACTAAAAATTTTCTTTTAACTGCGGCATTGACTCTAATGCTTGGATCCGTTTTTGCGGAAGAGGCTGTAGAAACTCCTCCAAAACCTAATCTCACAAAGCGTGCAAACTGCGTGCTACACCCGACAAAAGGAAATAAAGTGGAAGGGATCGTCTCGTTTACGAAAGTGGAAGGGGGCGTTAAAATCGTTGCAGAAGTGCACAACCTGACTCCCGGTTCCCACGGTTTCCATATCCACGAATTTGGAGATTGCAGCTCGCCGGATGGGATGTCTGCGGGCGGACATTTTAATCCTAAAGGCACCAAGCATGGCGCTCCCGATGGAGCCGAGAGACATGCAGGTGACCTAGGGAATTTAGTTGCCGACGATGAAGGCGTTGCCCACTACGAACGCGTGGATAACGTGATTCAGTTAGACGGCCCCGACACAATTGTAGGACGTTCTGTTGTGGTTCACTCCAATGCGGATGACTTTCAGACTCAACCGACAGGGAATGCCGGCGGCAGAGTGGCTTGCGGAGTCATCGAACACTGATCGCTGTTCGTCCCTAAAAGGGTTTGGTTGGTGTAACCGTGGATGTTGACATTCACGAGATGCCCAACAAGGGCCGGATCGCCGGGGAAAAGGACGTTTTTCCAGCAGCGCGTGCGCCCTTTTAACATCCGAGGGTCTTTGCGGCTTTGCCTTTCTACAAGCACTTCCACTTGAGTGTGTAAGAGCTGTTGCCGATGCTTTGCATAGACACCTTCTTGCAGATCCATTAAGCGTT
Organism: uncultured Chlamydiaceae bacterium; assembly: GCA_945957185.1. Classification (GTDB taxonomy): domain Bacteria; phylum Chlamydiota; class Chlamydiia; order Chlamydiales; family Parachlamydiaceae; genus CAMFKA01. The sequence goes on from CAMFKA010000050.1 coordinate 5,973, forward strand.
GTAGACGTGAATCTTTCACCTCTTGGGGGATGTCGTCAACCCAACGCATCGCCGGAGTCCCTTTTCTAGGGCTATAGGTGTACAAGAAGCCTACTGAATATTCGATCTCTTTGAGAGCCTCGTAAGTCATTTCAAACTCTTCGTCAGTTTCGGTGGGGAAGCCGACAATGATGTCAGTGCCTAGAGATACGTTAGGGACGAGGCTACGCAACATTTCCACTTTCTCTTTATACTGCTCTAGAGTATACATGCGGTGCATTTTCTTTAAAATGCGATTGGAGCCTGCTTGGAGCGGGAAATGGACGAATTCGGTAAGCGTGCGCAAGTCGCGGACTGCTTCCATTAACTCTCTAGTGATGTCGACAGGGTGGCTTGTCATGAAGCGCACACGCTCGATTCCAGGAATTTTATCGATTTGGTAGAGCAAGTCGTGGAAAAGAGTGCTCCATTCAGGGTGGTCTTTACCATAGCTGTTCACGTTTTGCCCAAGCAAAACAATCTCTTTGTACCCCTTTTCAGCCAGCTGTCGGCACTCTTCTAAAATGCTCTCCGGAGTCCGCGAAACTTCGGGGCCTCGGGTGTAAGGCACTACGCAGTAAGTGCAAAATTTGTCGCACCCGCGAATGATGGAGACGTAGGCGATCACTTTGTCGTTGCGGTAAGCTTTTGTGTAATCGAGCTCAAAAGTGAACTGCTGATCAGTTTTAGAGGGCTTTGCGCCATTGGTTAAGACATCGTCCAAGATGACGTTTAGCTCGTGGATGTTGTTTGTCCCCATCACGAAGTCGATATGCGGAAGTTTTTTGAAGAGCGATTCTTTTTTTGCGTTCGCCATACAGCCCGTCACGCCGATAATCGCGTTTTTACGGTGAGAGCGCCCTAGTTTCCCTAGCTTTCCCATCACTTTTCTTTCAGCCAAGTCGCGAATAGAACATGTATTATAGATGAGAAGGTCGGCAGAGTTTTCGTCCTCTGTCCTTTCAAGCCCTCTTTCCAAAAGTTGCCCCACCATAATTTCGGTGTCGAGCTCGTTCATTTGGCAGCCGTAGGTTCGTACAAAAAATGATTTTAACTGACGCATATGTTTTCCGTTCTTTGCTAGATCAAGTAGAAGAGAGTGTATCCTCAGAGGTATTTTTTGTAAAAGAAGAAAAAGAATGCAAAATTTGTTGTCAAAAAGGAAAGGGATCGGTATGATGGTGACATTGATTCATTGAAGATATATCATTGCACAAGGTTTATAAATGTTGTTGAGAGAAAAAACACCCCACCTCACCAAAGCACAAGTGAAACGTAACTGGATCGTCTTGGACGCAACCGGCAAAACACTTGGTCGCCTAGCTTCTGAAATTGCAAAAATTCTGCAAGGAAAGCACAAGCCTGACTTTAGCGAACACATTGACACCGGCGATGGTGTTATTGTGATCAACTGCGAAAAAATCGTTGTTACAGGCGCTAAAGAAGCTCAAAAAGTCTACCGCCATTACACTGGGTACATCGGCGGACTCCGCGAAATTCCTTACCGCACGATGAAAGCTCGTAAACCCGAGTACATCATCGAACGCGCCGTTAAAGGGATGATGCCAAAAAATCGTATCGCTAGACACCAATACAGCAGACTCCGCGTCTACGTCGGTAACCAACACGATCAATCTGCTCAAAAACCCGTTCTAGTAAACGCTTAAGGAAAGTGATTATGAAACAAGCTATTGAAGAAACTGTTGCAATCGGAAGACGTAAAACTGCTGTTGCCTCCGTAAGACTCCGCGCAGGAGCAGGCGTTATCAACGTCAACGGCCGTCCTTTCGAAGAATACTTCCCTCTGGAAATCCAACGTCAAGCCCTCCTCTCTCCTTTCGAAGCTGTAGGCGGCTGCAAAAATCATGACCTGGTTATCCGCGTAAAAGGCGGCGGTGTGGAAGCTCAAGCGATTGCAATCCGCTTAGGCGTTGCAAGAGCGCTCCTCGAGCAAGACGACACATTGCACCACGCATTTAAATCCAAAGGATTCCTCACTAGAGATCCAAGGAAAAAAGAAAGGAAGAAATACGGACGCGCTGGCGCTCGTAAACGCTTCCAATTCTCTAAACGTTAATCGTTTAGAAGAGAAGATTTCGACCCTACCTTCCCTGGCCTTCGCTTCCTTTACCGGTTGCGAAGGCTTTTTTGTTTTCCCAAATTTCCCGCCAGATGCGAGCTAAGTAACCTCACCCCTGCCCTTGCCCTTGCCCTTGCCCAAATTTTTCAATAGCCAAACCATCCCAACATCTGGTGCACACTTTGATAATCGAACGATTCAATATAAAATTTGGGCAAGGGCACGGGCAAGGGCAAGGGCAAGGGTGAAGTTACTACCCCGCATCTGGTGGAGACTTCGATAATCGAACAGACAAACAAATTTATTTACAAAAACAGACGGCTACGCAACAATGAACCTCTATGGCAAAAACTCAACTATTGGGAATACTATGAAGAAGTCGTTGATCCTCCTAGCTACTCTGATGCACATTTCGCTACCGGCAGAAGCAATCTCATCTTGCTGCTGCAACCCCACAAAATGTCCGGGGGGGAACTTTTATATTGCCGGCTTTGGAGGTTACAACTGGACCGCAAAAGATGGATTTGCCGTTCCCCGTAATCCCGTACCAAGTACTACAGGGCAACCCGATAACACAGCTCCCCAACCACACATCAATCAGCGTCGCTGGAAGCCCGGTTACGATGTGGGAGGCAGCGCTGGTTACCGCTGGAATAACGGTTTTAGAATAGAAGCAGAAGGGAGCTTCCGCTACAACAAACGAAAAGGTCACAACGAAACAAAAGGGAACCACCAAAGCGCCGCTGCTTTAGCGAACGCGCTCTATCAATTTAACCTTTGGTGCTTACCTGTCGACATCTTTTTCGGTGCGGGTTTGGGATATGGCAACTGCTATCACAAGCATCACGGTCATAGTGATAACGACCGTGATGGATTTGCTTGGCAATTGATTGGCGGACTGTCCTTCCCATTCTGGGATAAATTTGAGTTCACATTAGACTACCGTTACTTCACAGAACAACGTGCTAAATTCCGCAACAACGCCGTCAATGCCGGGTTGAGAATTAACCTGTAATTATACCGACAATGAAAAGGGTCCCAAACAGCAGATGATGCAATGCGGAGACCCCTAAAAATGTGTTGTACTTTGTTGAAGGTTCGGTTTTAAACACTCCATAGATCAATACAAGCGCAATAGGGAGCGCTGCGAAAGGCAGGTAGCCCGCAAGTGGGTAACCCCAATGAATCCAGTGGCTTCCTAAAGCGTAAGGCGTCAGCAATAGCGCCGCGATCAAATACTTTGCAAAAGTTACTCCAAAGCGCACTGCCAATGTTTTCTTTCCGGTTGTGGCATCTTCCTCGCGATCTCTGAGGTTATTAATCGAAGCAATTGCCGCTGCCAACAGTCCAATCTGAGCACCTAAAACAACCGAATCGAAAGACCAGTGTTGTGCTTGTAAAAAGTAAGAAGCGGCGGTAGCGACAATCCCGAAGAATAGAAAAGCAAACAGCTCACCCAATCCATTAGTAGACAAAGGGAAGGGGCCTCCGGTGTAAGCATATCCACAAAGGAGCGACACACCAAAAACAATAGAAAGTTCCGGACCTCCCCGAAAAATCAAGGGCAATCCCAAAATAGCGGAGGCTAACAAGCAGCCGATCCCCACTCTAAGAACTTCGTTTTCCGACAGAAAACCCGCGTGGCAAACTCTGATAGGTCCTAATCGTCGCTCCGTGTCTCTCCCGCGCATTGAATCGAGGGCGTCGTTGATCAAATTCGTTGCAATTTGGATGAGCAAAGAGCAAATCAAGCAGAGGGAAAGGATTCCCCATGAGATAGCGTGTTCTTTTTCGTAAGCAAGAGCGGCGCCCGCAGCGAAAGGAACGATCGCAGCAGTGAGAGTTTTGGGTCTGGCAGCTAAGATCCAGGAGCTAACATTTTTCATATAAAATCCTTGGTAAGAGGGGAGCTTAGCAGATGATAAAATTATTTACATCATAATCGACATGTAAGAGGATAAAGATAGGAAGGTAGGGGGATAAAATGTATACGGTACTGAATGTCACAGGGGAATTGAATTCCGGAAATATCGGAATTGTCCTCAATAATTTCGAAACCGCGTGTCAATTGGCCGCCAAATTTCACTATGACGGCGTCAATATACAGCTTCACGAAGAGAACGCGCTCCCTCTATCAGATAAAAAAGGACTTTTGACCCGTTACAATTTAATACCCGCATCTGCCGCCTGTTCGGTCTTGGTGACCGAGTATTTTTCTGACCACGAATTCAAGAAAAGTTTGAAAATTTTTGAAAAAGATGCCGAAGCGTTGAACTATTTGGGTTGCAGCACAGTGACTATGGCCATAGATCCTTTTGCTCATCAGTACAACTATTACGACAATTTTAGGTTGATCTCTCAAAGACTTAAAAAATTAAAACCGATTCTGCAAGAACATGGGATAAAATTAGCTTTAGAATTTATTGGAGCATCCACACGACGCCTGAATGTGCCGTACGATTTTGTACACACGTTGGATGGGGTGCGGTGTTTGATCGCAGCAGCGGAATTGGAAGAGTGCGCGGGAATTACCTTGGACGCGTATCAATGGACAGCGAGTGGGGGATCGATATTAGATATCATGCACCTGCCGACCGATTACATTTTGTATGTGGAATTAGGTGACTCCTCGATCCGGTACGATTTGTATACGATGCCGGAATATGAGAGAGAGCTTCCGTTGACCACCGGGGTGGTGAACGTGGAGGGATTGTTAGAGGAGTTGACACGCAAGCATTATAAAGGGCCTATTTGCATAGAGCCCTGGAATGCCAAATTGAAAGCGATGGAGCCTGAGGAAGCTGTAAAAGCTGTAAAGGCGTCAATTGACGACTGCATGCGCATCGTAACATATTAAAGTCATTGTGCCGGGAGGCATGACAAGTTTTTCAAACGGAAAGTAGTTTGCATTTTGCCGCTGAGCCCCTTGGGCCAATGTCGTCCATTAAACATTTATGTCGGCCTTTCAGGCCTCGGTTTTAATTTTTCCCTTTACCCAGGTTTCCGTTCGCTGTGCTCACTCCAACCTGGGCTACGATATTTCAGCCCTTTGGGCTTCAGCCGCAGAAATCGTGTTCAGAAATTGTTTTCATAATATAATATGTGTTAAGTCCCACAGGGACGGAATATCATAGCCCAGGTGAGTGTGGCTACTTTTGGTTGGAAGGCGGCGTATCCTATGCCGCGGATGCGGCTAAAGCATGTAGCCACACGCGTGAGCGTGTGGTAA
>CAMFKA010000051.1 GCA_945957185.1 uncultured Chlamydiaceae bacterium
CCACACGCTTGCGCATGTGGCTACATGCCTTAGCCGCATCCGCGGCATAGAACACTCTTCACTCCAACCAGAAATAGCCACACTCAGCCAGGTCGTCCCCGCGCCACCGCGTAAACCTGTTCCTTTGGTTGGATGCTACCTTGTGAGGTCGGCGATGATCTGCTGCCGCGATTGCGCTGCCTGCTGGCGTTGATCTTCCATCTTTGTCGATTGCTGCTCGCACATGGAACGCAGATTCCTTGCGTTTTCGATCGTTTGTTTCATCTGTTCGATCAGCAATTGATTAATGGCTTTGTCGCCATCGACGCTGTTGCCAACAAGTTTGGAGGCGGATTGCCCCGCTCCGGAGATTGTTTGAACAGCTACAGAAGCGTCGTACTTGATTCCTGCGATTCCACCGACGACAGAAAAAATGCCGTTGCACATTTCGATGGCGAAAACTTTGTTGTCGCTAAACTTGGCGCGGTACTCTTGCATCATTCTTTGCAAATCGTCACGCAGGGAGCGTTCCCCTTCGGTTTCAGCTTGGCTTGTATGAAAGAAAGAGAGCCCGGCCAATAAAGCTACTCGCTGAATAAAGCGGTCTAAATGGATCTCTTCCGATTCGATCTCTTGTCTGAGTTTGGCGATCTCTTCTTCCAGCCACTGCTTGGTCATCGAAGGTTTTGTAGGTTGAGGAGCTGTTGTAGAAGCGATTCCTAAATAGGGGGCGATTGTGTTTATTACACGCTGATATAGAGTGACGAAAAATCCTTTGGGATCGTTCTCCAAATTTTTGATTTCGATAGGCTTCATCGATTCGATGGTGTCTTTTTGTGTAAATGTCGATTTTGTGGGTTGTACCGAAGGCGCAACACTGTCTTCTGTGGAGTAAACTGCTGTGTGATTGGTTCCCAAATCGGTGAAGGGGGCTGTATTGTCTAGTTTTGTTGACATAGTATCCTCGCTTGTTAATACCGAAAGTGATTCAAAATTTGGTTTTTGGCTTTAAGAAAGCCCCGGGGTTAATCCATCGGAAGCGACCTTATATTTCTAATATTAGGTCGCTTCCGATGGATTAACCGCGGGAACTTTCTTTTTGCCAAAAACCAAATTTTGAATCACTTTCGGTATACTTACCTTGTATTTCTCATGTCCGTCGTAAGGGACATGATCAGCTGGTGTTGCTTTTGGTTCAATTGTGTTAGGTCTTTAATTACTTTAGTGAGAGCTTGATGGCTGCCACTGAGGAGCTCCATCGAACGTTGGATCCTATCGTCAGTGGTGCGTTGCTCGTTGTTAAGCGCGACGAATTCTCCTGATAGCGTTTGATTCGACTTCTTTATTCCGGCATTCGCAATCTGAGAGGCTCCTGAAGAGAGCATCGCAGTGATCTGTAAAGTCATCAATGCAACAGGCATTGCTCCTGTCATGATCGACGCGGCTAAACCGGCAACGGTCACGAGAGTCGCAGCAGCGGAGCAGCCGGTGTTCACGCGGCTCCAAAATTGTTGCCGCTCTTGCATTGTAGTCAATTCCCCTTTCATTTCTGCGCGCTGATGCTGCAGCTCTTTCAGTTCATCGTGCTGGAAAAGAACTTGCTCCGATTTGACTTTTCGTTCATCGGCTCTGGCTTTATAGTGCTGCATCATCATTTTTGCTAAGATGTTGTACAGCTGATCGACAGGCTCGGAATGCCCCTGAAAAAGGTCTTCCACTTCTTTGTCGACGTTTTGCGTTTTAATAAAGAGCGCTTCAAAATCTTTTGCCAAGACATCGACCATTTCTTGAGAGATCGGAATTGGTTTTTCTAATGAGATTTCATCGACGTTAGGTGAGGAGAGGTCATCGTTCCCCAAATCCGCTTCGGAAGCGGTTCGCTGCAGGATCACTCTATTGAACCACTGAACGATCATGGAGATAAGGCTTTGTGGTTCACTGACAGCGATTTTGCTGGTGTCTGCGATGGTGATCATGGTGTCTTGGAATTCGATCGGCTGCTGAGGGGTCGCCGCTAGGTTGATGCCGTTGTTTTCGGCATCTTTTTTCAAGGTATCAATGTCATTTAAATGCGTTTTAATCGAATTCGATGAATTTATTTGCATGGCTTCCTCGCTGGTTTCTTCTTTTTCCAGGCCTCTTGGAGGCGCGTCAATTCCACTTGATACTTAGGAGCGTTTTTGATTCTGGCTTCCACTTCCTTAAGAGCGTCCAATCCATCTGTAACTTTGCCGTCGGCGAAATAGCATTCGGCTGCACGGAGGTAGGGTTCAGGGTCTTCGGGTGAAAGGCCGCTGACAAAGGCGTAGGTGGCCCAAGCTTCGTCGTACTTGCGCTGCTTTTGTTGAACGAGAGCTAACGCTTTCCAAAATTTAACGTTTTGAGGGGCGTGGATCACCAATGTGTAGATCAATTTTTCTGCTTCTAGGAATCTAGCTCCGGCAACATGGCTGTAGGCGATGGAGTAAAGGTATTCCAAGCTTTGCGTCGATAAAGCAGAAGAAGGGAGCTGATTATCCATATGTACCTCTTAACGGGTTCCCACTCTGCGGCTGTGCGAGCTTTTGGAATCGTCTTCTTTCTTCAAACAGGAGCGCAGGAGTTGAATCAGATCGTCCGCCAATTGTTTAATTTCTTGAGCTCTATCGGTATGGTATTGGATTTTCTTGTTAATCCGCTGGGAGACTTGCGAGCAGTTTTCGATAAGAGCGATTTTCTCTTCTTTCGTGTAGGTGGATTTGTTGGTAAAGAGTCCTAGTTCGTCTAGGATGCCACTCATAGCGCTCAGTTCAGGGTTATCGCGGGTTTCTTGGATCATCTGAACAATTTCGGGAGGGAAGACAACTTTTCCTAGCGCCGGATCGTAATGTTTGTTGATGGCAACATTGATTTTTGTGACAAAAGAAGCGAGATTTTCGGTTTCTAAAATGGTGCGTAGGGATTCTTTTGCGCGGTCGACATTTTCGTTTAATATTTTGATTCTAAGGGAATTGAGGAGCGGTTGTAATGAATTGTTTTCTTCCGGAATAAGAGTATTTAACTCATTAACGTTTTCTAATGTTGTATTGTGATGATTAAGTCCTAAAGTCATAGGTTCTCCTTGCTTTAATATTTCATCATAGTTCCCGGCTCATATTTTGCCCAGAAAAATTATATAAATCACCACTGAGCCAGTGAGAACACTGAGAATTTTTGAGAAGTACGAGAGTGGTTCTAACGTTCAATTATCGTTTTATTGTGATTTTCATTTATTTGGATTAATTTTTCATTTGTGTGATCAATCTTTAATTCTCACAATCGCATAGCCTCTCTGTGAGCTCAGTGGCTCAGTGGTGATTTATGCAGCAAGACTGAAAAAATTTGCTTTTAATCGGCTCAACTATTTTAATTGTGGTTTAACCACCACGTAAAAAATCCTCTATGACGCAACAGTTCATTCAATCTTCCCTGCAATCGTCCGGGAAATCTCCTAAAAAAGAGGAACCCCCTCGCGAAACTCCTGCAGATATTGCATTTGAAATTCCTCTACGCCCACAGTCGCTGGCGGATTTTGCCGGACAAGATGAAGTCCGTGAGCGTCTTGATGTCCTCATCCAAGCGGCAAAGGGGCGTAGCGAATCCCTCACTCACTGCCTTTTTTGCGGTCCGCCGGGTCTCGGAAAAACGACGTTAGCAAACATTTTAGCAAACGCTATGGGAACGAACCTTGTCGTCACTTCCGGCGCTATCATCGAAAAACCGGGAGATTTGGCGGGTGTGTTGACAACTCTTCAAGATGGCGATGTCCTTTTTATCGATGAAATTCACCGCCTCAACAGAACCGTCGAAGAATATCTCTATCCTGCTATTGAAGATTTCACTCTCGATCTCTTGATCGATTCGGGTCCGAGCGCCAGATCCATTCAAGTTCCCCTCAAAAGATTCACTCTTGCAGGCGCAACGACTAGAGCGGGGTTGCTGACTGCTCCACTTCGTTCGAGATTTGGGTTTACCTGTAGGCTCGATTATTATACAATAGATGTTTTGGTGAAAATTCTGCGAAGAACTAGCTCCCTGCTGAAGATGACGATTGATGAAGAGGGGCTTGTAGAGGTGGCTAAGCGCTCGAGAGGGACCCCTAGAATAGGAAATAACTATTTGCGCTGGGTGCGCGATTATGGGCAGATCAGAGCCAACGGAAACATCAATAGCGACGTGGTTAAGAAAGCTTTGGATATGCTCAAGATCGACGACAAAGGGCTTGACGAAATGGACAAACGGATCCTGGAAGTCATGATCGACAATTACAAAGGCGGCCCCGTTGGCATTAATACCATTGCGATTGCTGTCGGAGAGGAACCTTCGACCATTGAAGAAGTTTATGAGCCTTATTTAATTTTGCAGGGGTTCCTAAAGCGAACTCCAAGAGGGCGGGAAGTGACGGAAATCGGGTACCGCCATATGAAACGACAACCAACAATAGATCAATTTGTGGGAGAACTAAAATGAACATCAATAAAAAAATCGTTGTAGGGATGCTTTGCTGTGCAGCTGCTGCTCTCCCAGTCGACAGTACGGCAGCAGGGTGGATGGACGCTATCGTCAACACAATCAATCCCGCACAAAAAATGGAATATCCTTCGATAAAAGTGCTGCTGACACACGACCAAGAGTCTGTTGTCCTTGAAATCAAAGGCACTTACAACATTTACGACCCTAGAACAGGCCAATTGATGAGCTCACGCTTCAAAGGGAAGCGTCGCAACCTCCAAGCTACCCGTCAAGGGATTGTTTGGGGAGAGGAATTCCCTGGAGTTCACATGCTTGCTATCGTTCCGGACAACTACAACACCAAAACTAATGTTGATGGGATCGACTATTTCGGTTCGATGTATGTCTACGATGTCGGAGGAACCATCAGCATTGTCAACCAAGTGTTGGTTGAAGATTATTTAGACTCCCTTATGAGCCCGATGTTCCGCAATGAAATGCCGCAAGAGTTGTTGTCGGCGCTTGCAATCACCGCTCGCACTAACGCCTACTTCCATGCTAACAACAGCAAAACTCCTTACTGGGATGTCGATGCTGCCGTTGTTGGGTACAAAGGAGCTCTTTCTACGATGTCCGGCAGCCCGGTCAACCAGGCGATTCAACATACACAATTTATGGTTCTTAACCAAAATGGTGTGAACAACTGGCAGCAAACGCCTTTTTCTGTGCAATGGGGCGCTTTTAATATTGGAAAAATTCCTACCGATCAGCCTGTCTATTCTCAAATTTCCATTCAAGAGGCAGAGAATATGGCAAACAAAGGCGCACGCGCAAACGCCATCCTTGCAAAAGCTTTTCCTGACACTACAATTGAAATCGTTCAACCTAAACCCGCAGAGACCGCCGCACGATGACCGACCCTTTTGCTTTGGCTAGCTATCAATTCCACCTACCGGAGGAGTTGATAGCCCAGCATCCTGTGACACCAAGAGATTCCTCAAGACTGATGATAGTGGACAGAAAAACCGGAACGATTTCGGAAGTCCCTTTTAGAGATATCGTCCATCTTTTAGAGGCGGGAGACCGCCTTGTCTTTAATAACACCAAAGTAATTCCCGCAAGGCTTTATGGCAATCTTTCGACTGGAGGGAATGCTGAAGTGCTATTGATCAGAAAAGTGGAAGGACAAACCCCCGAAACGTGGACCGCTTTTGTGAGACCGGGAAAAAAATTGAAAGAGGGGAGTCGCATCCATTTTTCCGATGACGCATACTGCGAAGTTTTGGATGTACTGGAAGAGGGAGAGCGGATTTTACAGTTTTACTACCCCCACGCGACATTCGATGAGTTTTTGATTCAAGCCGGCGAGCTTCCTTTACCTCATTATATTCGAAGAGATTCGATTCAAGGGCAAGATGTTGATAGATACCAAACGGTCTATGCGGCACGTCCCGGAGCCGTTGCCGCTCCGACGGCAGGATTACATTTTACTCCCGAACTTTTGGGGAGCATCGCCGATAAGAGGGTGGACACTTCGTTTTTGACGCTCCATGTGGGTCCGGGGACCTTTAAACCGGTGCAAGTGGACGACATTCGGAGCCACAAAATGCATTCGGAAGAGTTCTGGGTGGAGAGCGATGTCGCAGAGGAGATCAACAGCACGCAAGGAAGATTGTTTGCGGTAGGAACGACCAGTTGCAGAGCATTGGAAACGGCAACGGGTGTTGATGGGAATTTGGTTCCAGGGCATTACGATACCGATATTTTCATTTATCCCGGGTACCAGTTTAAGAAAGTGGAGCATCTGCTGACTAACTTTCACCTTCCCGGCTCGACGTTGTTGATGCTTGTCAGTTCGGTAATGGGCATAGAATTGGCCAGAGAAGCGTATCAGAAAGCGATTCGGGAGAAATTTCGGTTTTATTCTTATGGCGATTCGATGCTCATACTCTAACATCCCACCCAAAAATCCCCTGCCCTTGCCCTTGCCCAAATTTTACGAAAATTCCAAGGTAGCCAGGCCGTCCTCGGCCTGGTATTGAATTTGAAGCCTCGCATATGTAAAAAACCACGGAGATACCAGGCCGAGGACGGCCTGGCTACCCCTGCATCTATTGCATAAGTTAATGAACGAGCACTACCGCGAAAAATTTGGGCAAGGGCAGGGGCAAGGGCAAGGGCAGGGGTGAAGTTACTGAGCAGGGAAGTGGAGGTTAACTACTTTTCCGCGGAATACGAACCTCAATCGCCTGCGAGGTGTGATCCTCCTCATACTTCCGATGCAGCATCGCCGGTAAATACACCACCGTGTCTTGCCAAAAGTCTGTTTTCAACAACGACTTATGCGTCGTTTCACCCGTCTCCGATTCCAGCTGCACACCGCGCCACGCCCCAAAGGGAAGGTGCAACAACATCAATGTCTTATTCTGAATGGTCGTAGGAAGCGCTTTGATGGCTCCAAAAATCCACTTTACAAACCCTTGTGGTTCCGTGTGGATCAAAGCAATCTTGTAATGATTCGGCACCCGCGTGTGCCCTAGATGGCGTGACAATATACCGTAGATCCATTTCCCACAATTCTCCGATTCGATCTGGAAAACTAAATTTCCCCGACGAGCATTGATCATGTCGTTGCGGATCGAATTCATGATTTCTATTGCTTCCTCGGGTGTTGTCAAATGGGAAAAATTGACGTGCTGCCGGTGAGTGTAGTAGATATTTTCGTCGGGAAAAGCGATCGCTGCCGGAGAAAACACAGTAAAAATCCAAAGCTTTTCCCACTCGTTTTTAGGGAAGCGAGTGGCAAATTTACCAAAATCATAAATTTTATACTGATCTCTTCCAAACGGAATCGCAATTTCCAGATACGAGTGACAGCGATCAAAATTCAGTGTATGGTCCTCCCGGGAAGCCCGAATAGAAAAGTTCCAGTTTGTTCCGTCAAGTTGTGCACTGTACCGCTCTCTTGCCTTCGCAATCGAAAGCGTCTCCAACTCCGGAAGCTGATGCCACCACTCGTCGCAAAGGAGGTCGATGGCGACGTAATGCTTTTCCGGAGCATCCCAATACGCAAGCTTGTGAGTGTTCCAATTGATAATCCCTTCCTTCAAAAACTCGAGATTCCCCGGATGTAGCTTCTTCATCGCAAACACTTCGAACACTTCGTTGACGGTGAGAATATACTCTCCACGGAATTTGATTTTTGCGTAGGGGTCGAGGATGTTCCTGTCTACCCCTTCGAAAGGGAGCGTCAATATTTTCTCGATGACAAGGCTGCCGGCCTCTAAAGGGATCTCCTTGATCAGAAGGCGCCCTGCGCCAACGCGACTGATCCTTCCCACCATCAAAGATTGTTGTAGCAGCGCAATTATGTGAGGGTATTGTATGAGAGGGGCGATGGGAAGGCGATCTCTCAAAATCCATTTGAAAAAGCGTTTTAAAGTCGTTTTTGATTGCAGTACTTCTTTGATATAGAGAGGGAACTCGCAGCATTTTCTGATGATCTCTTCATCATCAGACGTCAGCGACGTCTTCCAATACGATTTTTCACCCTTCTTCCAAGCTGCCGCTAGCTCGATCAATTTACCGTATAGTGTTCTGTCGTAATCGATAGGTTTTAGCTCCTCCAGTCGGTACATCAAAGCGAGCACTCGCAGTTTGAATTGATGGAAGAGGGGAGTCGATTTCGAAAACCCATGCCTAAGAACATAGCTTTCCATTGCGATGATGGCATCGAGGTAGCGAGACTGAATGCTGAGTGTTTTGGGATGATTTTTATTCGATTTGTCGATCAGCAAAGGGACGCGTTCTGCTTTATCTAACAAAGCTATAAGATGGGAAAGCTGCGTTTTGATTCTTCGAGGAAACCACCGGGGAACTTGATCCCAGAGACCGCTCTTTTTAATGTAGACCACTTCATCTTTTTCCAATGCTTTTACAAAGGGAACTTCAGAAATGGAGAGATAGTCCATTAGCAATTCCCGCTGAGATTTTTTACCACTGAGCCACTGAGCTCACTGAGAGTAAATGAGAAAATGAGTTTTTTATAGAATTGAACAAAATGTCTCATTTCCTCACTTTTCCTCTGTGAGCTCAGTGGCTCAGTGGTAATAACTTGTTAACAGTTGGTGATTAACGTTTAGCGTGAGCGGTATCTATTAGTACTTCTACCCTGATTTGAGTTTTTTGTAAATCGGATGATAAGCGCCGATCACTTCGGGGTCGTTTTCTTCCAAAGCTTTTTGGATGATTTTGACGCTCGAGATGACTGTGGAGTGGTCTCTTTGGAAAAGATCTCCAATTTTTAAATAGGAGAGTTTTAGCTCTTGCCGAATCAAATGCATGGCGAGCTGGCGAGGGAGGACACACTCCCGGTTTTGTGCTTTACCCAAAATATCGTCTTTGTGGATGCCGTAAAATTCGGCGACATCTTGGATGATTTTTCCGGGAGTTAACGAGTGCTCTTTCTCCTCTTTGAGGAGGTCTGCTAGAAGCATTTTTGCTAAAGAGACGCTTAACAGGGCGTTTGGGCGAGCTCCCGAGCGTTGATTCAAATGCAAACGAAGGACTAACGCCTCCAAAGCACGCATCAGATTTTTCGTTTTCGTGGGGAACGACTCTATCAAAAACTGAGCAATCTTCTCCGGAAGAGTAAATTGCAATGTCTCGGCCTTTTTCTGGAGAGCAGCCATGACATCGTCATTGGTGGGAGGCTGCAGTGGAAGTGTGATTCCCCACTCAAATCTGCTGACAAGGCGTGGTTCGATATTTTGCAGTTCGTTTGGGGAGCAATTGGAAGAGAGGATAATTTGCTTATTGGAGAGGTGAAGGGTATTGAACGTGTGGAATAGTTCCTCCTGCGTTGCTGCTTTGCGAGAAAAAAAGTGGACATCATCGAGGAGTAAAACGTCGATGTTGCGGTACGCTTGACGGAAGAGGCTCATCTCTCCTCCACGAATGGCGGAAACGACGTGTTCGGTAAAAAGTTCTGAACGGCAATAGAGCGCTTTGACACCATTGGCGCGCAGAGCGTGAGTGACAGCCATTAAGAGGTGCGTTTTCCCTGCGCCGCTGCCTCCATAGATATAGATCGGGTTGTAGGCCGCAAGTTCGTTGTGGGGAGGGAGAATCTGTTCCAGCACTTTAACTGTTAGCGTGTTTGGCTCGGAAGTGAAAAAGCTTTTTAGAGTGGCGTGAGGATCTAAAGTATCGAATGTCAGCGTAAACCCTGCGGGGATCTGCTGCACGGGGCGTTCTTTAGGGGTGTCTTTAGAGGGGTTTTTGTCTTGATTGACGGTGGAAAGGTGGACTTTGATTTTTTTGTTATTGTTATTCAGGAGCTTTTGCCTTGCGAGTGGAAGAATGTGCTCCTCCACCCACATCGCTTGGAAGGTGTCTTTAGCCTCTAAAAACAAGTTGCAAGCATCAAACCTGACAACTTTAAGAGAGCGCAGCCACTTGTTGACAGTGTCTGCGCTAAACTGCTTTTCTAATGAAGTTAAAAACTCATCCCAAGCGTGCATTATTTTGTCGCTACGCCCCCCGTTGTCCCGGCGGAGTTTTTCAACTGTCTCTGCGTCCACCACTGTTGAAGGATTCCCAACAAGGTTGAAGAGAGCCAGTAGATGTTCAATCCGCTAGGCAAGTTGTAGAACAGCAGCGTGAATGCTAACGTCATGACGGAGCTCATCGCTCGTTGCTGTCTTTGAGTCTCTGTCATTTGACTTGGATCGGAAGGTCCCGGTGTCAAGTAGCGTTGCTGCACGAACATCAATCCCCCTAACAAGACGGGGAGAAGGTGAAATTCGTTACCGATGAACCAAATCGGAGTCGTCCAGCTGAATAATACGTCGGGAGCTGCGAGGTTGTCGATCCATCCGGGAATAAAGGGAGCACCACGAAGTTCGTACGTCGATTTAAGAAGATCGTACATCCACATTAAGAAAGGGATCTGGATAACAATTGGCAAGCAGCCGGAAAGGGGATTAACACCTCTTTCGCGGTAGAGATTCATGATCTCCAATTGAGCTTTTTTCGGATCCTTTTTATGCCGTTCCTGGATTTTTGCAACTTCAGGAGCGATCTGCTGCATTTGGTACATGGAGCGCGCCGACCAGCTGTTGAGCGGGTAGAGCATAATTCTTAAGACGACGGTTAACAATACGATCGACAAAGCCCACGATCCTGTGAGGGTGTGGAACATGCTCATAATAAAGAACAACAGCTTTGTAAAAGGCTCGGAGATGAAAGAAAACCATCCGTGGAAGCTTTGCGAAGCGATGTAGTCGGGGTTGTAACCGATCGCTTTGTCAGAGAATGTCTTGTCGACTTCTTTCAAAATGGAACCGGAGAACGGTCCCGCAAAAATGCGGTACGTCATTTTTCCGCCGTTCGACTTCAGGGGCAGCATCATCTGATAACCCGGTAGCTTTTCAGCCGGGAATGTGTTGAATTGCTGTTCGATTTCAACCAGTCGGGAAGGGACAGCTTCACCGGAGACGAACTGAGCTTTGTAACCCAAATCGACAGGAGTGAGAGCATCCAAAATAATCCCAAAGAAGCCGTTGGAGTTGGTGATCCAATCCGGTTGCACAGAAGTGGTCACTAAAGAGTCTTCCGGAAGTGTCAGCGATTCCACTTGCGATTTTTGGTTGCGAGTCAATCGGATTTTCAACGCCGGAGCAGGGGCTCCGGAGATCCATTCCACTTCAGGAACCCCTGAAGCTGTCTCTTATACACATCTCCGAGCCCACGAGACCGGAGCCTATCT
>CAMFKA010000052.1 GCA_945957185.1 uncultured Chlamydiaceae bacterium
GGATGGAGCCGTCGTAAGGATTTCCAAAAATCACCGCCCAAGGGACGGTTGTTTTTGTTCCCAAAATCTCTTGGTTCACAAAATTTCCCAATCGGATGAAGACAGCAACGATTGCAGTGGGAACGCAGACCATATCGAGCATGACCATGAACGTCAGTTGGGGGTATTGCTTTTTGATGGAGCGGCAGTAAAGGAAGAGTGCGATCATGACGCCGATGGTTCCGCCATGGCTCGCGAGGCCGCCCTTCCAAACCATAAACGCGGATAAGGGGTGTTGAAGTGTGTAGTCGAGATCGTAGAACAGGACGTGACCGAGACGCGCGCCGACGATAGTTCCAACGATGGTGTAGAGGATCAGTTTATCAGTAAGACGTTGTGCGGCATCGGGATCGTTGAGTTTACGTTTGAAAAGTGCCACCATTTGGAAGTAACCGAGGAGGAATCCGCTGATGAACAGAACGCCGTACCACATGACCGGGTGGTCGAGGTAGGGGATCCGGAAGATTTCCCTGTCGGGGTTCCAGACAAGCCAAGCGAGGAGGAGGGACGAGACAGTTAAGTTCATGGCAACACCTCATAAAATGAAAAAACCCTTACCTCGTGTGAGGTAAGGGTACTGTCAATCGGAGCAGAGGGATTTGAACCCCCGACCTACTGCTCCCAAAGCAGCCGCGCTAGCCAAGCTGCGCTATGCTCCGATATTCAGGAAAGACACACTATAATCGAATAACGAAAAAAAGCACAACAAAAAAGATGTCGATCTATTAATTTTTTTTGCAGATAGGTTGCAGACAGGTTTAAAATTTGGTACGATCCGATTGAGACAGGAGGAAACAGAGATGTCAAAGTCACCCATTCGTGTTGCAGTGACCGGAGGAGCCGGCCAAATCGCTTATAGTCTACTCTTCAGAATTGCTGCGGGAGAGCTATTTGGTCGAGATCAACCCCTAGAGCTACGTATTTTGGAGATTCCGGAAGCGGTGCAGGTTTTAGAAGGCGTGAAGATGGAGTTAGATGACTGCGCTTTCCCTCTGTTGAAAGAGATTCGAGTCGGCAGTGACCCTCTAGAGCTCTTCAAAGACGTTCAGTATGCGATATTGGTGGGTGCAAAGCCAAGGGGTCCCGGCATGGAGAGGGCGGAGCTGCTCAACGAAAATGCTAAAATTTTTGTCGCTCAGGGCGCTGCGTTGAACAAAGTAGCCGACCGCAACGTAAAAGTATTTGTCGTGGGGAATCCGTGCAACACCAACTGCTTAATTGCTCTCAGCAATGCCCCTGACCTCCCTAAAGAGAATTTTTACGCCATGACGCGGTTGGATGAAAATCGTGCGATCGCTCAGTTGGCTCAAAGGGCGAAAGTTTCCGTCCAGGATGTCACCTGCATGACCATTTGGGGTAATCACTCGGCGACTCAGGTGCCTGATTTTCTGAATGCGAAAATTAGCGGAAAATCTGTTTTGGATGTGATCAAAGATAAGGCGTGGTTGGAAGGAGATTTCATTTCCACCATTCAGAAACGGGGAGCAGCCATCATTGCTGCCAGAGGAAAATCGTCGGCTGCGTCAGCAGCGAATGCTGTCATCGATAGCATCCGCGACTTGATTTTCCCCACTCCGGCAGGCAACTGGTTTTCGGTGGCAAAAATTAGCGATGGCAATCCCTACGGCATTCAGGAAGGGCTGATCTTTTCGTTCCCTTGCAGACTGGGCGCTAATGGAAAATGTGAGATTGTTCCGAATTTAACTTTGGACACCTTTCTCAAAGGGAAAATCGCCGCGACGGAAAAGGAATTATTGGAAGAAAAGGAACTTGCGCTGGGATCAGGCGCTAAAAAATAGGGAGCAATCTGGTTATGAGCGAAGTTATTTTTGAAATCACTGAAGATCTATTGGAATCGGGCTTAAGGGGCTTCCCTGTGGGGTATTGCACCTCTTCTGATGTGGATCCTATCAAGGGACTTTCGTATGTTGGAATCCCTATAGCAGACTTAGCGGAGAAAGATCCTGTTGAAGTGATCTATCTGTTATACTATGGGAAGCAAGGCTCCTCGGCGGAAGTGAAAACTTTCGCGGATGATTTATCCAAACGCGCAAAATGCCAAGCTTCCACGATCGAGCATATCCGTAAGCTTCCTCGCAAGGGGCATCCGATGGCTCTGTTTTCCGCTGCAATTCTGATTGCGGGGATGCTTGAGGGAACCGGTAATTACAGAGAAGACTGCCTGAATTTGATCGCTAAGATTCCTGAAATCTCCGCAACGGTCATCAACCACCATGCGGGATGGGCTCCGGGAAAACCGTCGAACCCTTCTGTAGGGTACATCGAAAACTTTACGCAGATGTTAAATGTTCCCGGTGGCAATGAGAAAGAATTGAACGAAGCGTTTCGCCTGTTTAACGTTCTTCATTACGACCACGGTGGAGGCAACCTGTCCACTTTTGTCGGAAAGGCTGTGGCGTCCGGTTTGGAAGATATGTATGGATCGATCTCCGCTTCGATGTGTGCGTTGGCAGGTCCGAGACACGGCCGCGCGAACCAGGACTGCCTGGAATTCGTCCAAAAGGTTTTGAAAGAGGTGGGAGCAAACGCCACTGCTGCTGATGTGGAGAAATTGATCCGCAACAAATTGGCTAATAACGAACTTGTATTCGGCTTCGGTCATGCAGTTTTACGCGTGGAAGATGCTCGAGCAACAGTTATCTACAAGCATGTGCAAAAGAAATTCCCCGATCACCCTTTAGTGAAAATTACGAAGCTATTACGCTCCGAAGGGCCAAAGGTGTTGGCGGAAAATCCCAAAATTTCAGATCCCTATCCGAATGTCGATGCCATTTCAGGGACTCTGTTATCCGCTGCGGGATTTGAATATCCCCAATACTTCACCGTCCTTTTCGGAATGTCACGAGTGGTGGGAATCGCCATTCAAATCGTTTACGAAAGATGCGAAGCACGTGATGGGAAAGGACTTCCTCTTGTGCGCCCCGACTACATTTATAAAGAGCGAAACACCAAATGATACAATTGAGCGACCTGCAACTTGCCTTCAACCGCGCGCTTCTGCACGCGGTTGATTTGAAAAAATGTTTCTACACTTTCCTTGTTTTAGCCTTGTGCGGACTGCCGGTGGTTTTCTTTCGGGGAATCGGCATTTTTGCTACCGGTTGGTTTGCGATGAGCTTGACGTTTTTTCCGATATTTTTATCGGCAGGGGCGCTTCTTGCTTTGGGAATTTTGTTGATTCGTGTGTATCACAACGAAATCAAAAAGAGAGATTTCAGTTATCGCGATCTGTTTATCCATTCGTGGGAGCTTTTGGTAGGCGCATCCTACGTTGCTATTCCGCTCATTGTAGCTTACTTGCTGTTGTGGGTGCTGCTGGGTATTTTTGTTCTTTTGGGGCACATTCCCGGAATCGGAGAATTCTTCTCCGTCGTTCTGGCCTTCGCTCCCTTTTTACTGAATTTAGGAGCGCTGCTGCTGTGTGTTGCAAGCTTCGGCATTTTATTTTATGTCGCTCCCATCATCGCTTTTAAGGGCTTGGATCATGTGAAAGTGGCTCAGGCTTTTGTAAAAAAGATGGTTGAAGACCCTTTTTCCAATATCCTTTTTGCTGTAGTTGGATTGCTTCCTATGCTACTTGTGTTGGGACTTCTTGTCGGCGCAGCGCTGTTGACCGGCGCTGTTTGCCCCGACTGCCCTTCGACGGTGGGGGTGATCTTGCAATGGTTTATGACGATGCTCCCTTTTACTGCGTTATTAAGTCCCGCAGTGGTGTTTTTCTTCAATTTCGCTGCTGAAGCCCACGTCTTTGTGGTTAAAGAGAGAAGCGGTTCCGTAGAAGAGACCGAATAGTACGGCAGTGAAGAAAAGATCCCCGAAAAGTTGATGCGTGTAGAAAGGGATTGCCGCGGTGTAGCATAACGCCAAACCTGCTGCAGTTTGTGGGTATATGCCATCCCATAACCAAACGCCAAAATTGACGACGATAAAGAAAAGTAGAGAAGATGCCGGCGCTGTGAAATAAATAGGGAGTCGGAGTCGGCCTAACAGCACAGTAAGTGCTAAGCTGGCGTACACAAAAACCATTTGTGAGTGCAGTCCTAATGCTAAATCAGACAAAAACATCGCTGCAAATACTACCATAAGTGCCAGACGGCGGCTTCCAAAAACGGAAATAGAAAAAAGAGCGATCGCATTGATAGCCGTAAAATTTGGGGGATGAGGAACGAAGCGAGTGAGGACGGCAAGAAAAATGAGCCCCAAAGCGATAAATAAACGGCCGAAAGACATAAAAGTAACTCCTGGATTAAGATGTGATTATCGTTTATTTTTCCGTTTCTTGCAATAACAAGAGCATGTCGGCATCAGGTTGATGGCGATATTGTCAAAGCAGAAGGGAATGAAGAGTTCTAAATAATTCCGGGTCAAAGAATTGAAAAATCTTGATTTAGAAGAAGAAAATTACCGAGCCGGAAACGGCTCGGTAAAAGAACAAATGTTGCAAATTATGGTGTTGGCATAAGGATCGCAACGGCAACAGCTGCTGCTGTGAATGCGACGCCTGCCATAGCCCAGCCTTTCGCCCATTTGTTGTGGGTTTTAACAGATGGGTTTTGTGATGCGGACAATAATCTTGCCTCTTTTGCGTGCTTTATGTCATCTTCTTTTGCTGGTTTAGTATTGACGACTGGTCCATTTTTCGTATTGTTTATCACAGTAATAGCTTCGCCTAGCTTTGGTACATGCGCAAGGTAGCTGTTACTGTTTACTTTGTTTTGGAGAGCTTTAGCAAAGCAGAAGGCTGCTGTAACGCCAAGCGCTGAAACGATTGCTGTTTTTGGAGTGGCGTTTGTTGCGAGAAAGCGAACAATGCCGTACTGTGATGTTTGTGCTACTGCGATTTGGCTTTGAATCCATGCGCCTGCTTGCGCGGCATAACTCATAACTTGTGATTGAATGTTATTTAACATGATTATCCTTTTTTTTGATTAGGTTTGTTGTTGTTAAATAGTGTATTATAAAATTAATGGTAATTAAATGCAAGAAATATAATGTTGTTGTCAGTAAAAGTGTTTCCAAATGCCCCAAAAAACGAAATAGGGGAATGGGAGAATGGTCGATTAAAAATAAGAATCACCGTAGATGAATAAATTTGGAGTGCGCGCGACTTGTCGCCGCTTTCCTTTGCATCGACTTGTCGATGCATTTTCACATTGTACGTAAACGGCTTAAAGTGCGCGACAAGTCGCGCGAAATGAAAGCGGAGACGAGTCTCCGCACTCCAAATCTCCGTAGGCTGCCATTCAGGAGTTAAGCTGCGCATGCGGCGACAGATTTTCGTTATGGAATTGGCAAAAGGATCACAATGGCAACAGCTGCTGCTGTTAATGCTGCACCGGCAGCAGCCCATCCAAGAGCACGTTTTATGCAAGTTTTAGCGTGTTCTGGGTGAGATTCGCCCATTTTGTTGTAATCAACATAATTGTCATAAGCTTTCATAAAGCAAGCTATAGCTAAAGCACCAACAATGGTTGCAAGTGTTTTTTTTGGCCCACGAAGCAAGATAGAAACACACCCAAGCGCTGTTAAAGCACCTGTTTTTGCTGCTACTTCAAAGGCTACTTTGGGAATGTAAGATTCCGCGTGAATACGATGTAACATGATTTATCCTTATTGTTACGTTTATTTTCATCAAATCACGTATTATAAATATTGCTTTAATTAAATTCAATGTTTATTTCGCATTTTGATTTCAGCAACTCATTTGCATACTGAAATCACACTATTTGATTTACTTTAATTTTATTTTGATGTATTATTGTCTCTTTAATATTAAAGAGTAAGGTTGTATACATGAATAAAATATTTTTTACAAAACCAGCGTTTGTTCCATTTTTTCCGCCGGCTACAGTGAGCGTACTTGCAATCAGCGTAAAATGTGTCGCAATTGCTGCTTTAGCTTTTGGTGCAAGATGCGCTTTTAAACAGGCGTATCAACAAATCTCTTATTATAAGACGATAGAAGCCATCACAAAAACTCATCGACTGCTTGATGAATTCAAAACTCGTTTTCACTCTCAAAAACGGATGCAACTATTGAAAGGGATTGGTCTGGGAGTTGTGGGTGTTGCTGCTATTGCTGCAGCTATCGCTATTGCAGTGTTGCTGCCTACACCTTAATTGCTACCAATCAGAAAAAGATGCGGTCGCATACTTTATCTTGGTGTGCGACAGTTAAATCAATTTGAATGCCTTTTTCTTTTAAAATTCCGCCTACAACACTAAGTGCGACATCGGGAGTGTTGCATTCGCTGGAAAGGTGTCCTAAAAACACTTTTTTTAAACGGTGCGTGGCAATCTGCGCAAGGAGATTTCCGCACGCTTCGTTAGAAAGGTGCCCGCTTCTACCTAAAACTCGTTGTTTATAAACCATCGGGCGCGCGCTTGAATGCACCATCGACACTTGGTGGTTAGCTTCTACCAATAAATAATCGCAGTCGTGCAGCTGATTTGTCACAAGCGTTGTGACAAAGCCAAGGTCGGTGCAAAAGCCAAGCTTTAGGGAATCTGTTTTAATGGTAAAAGCAACGGGGTCGACGGTGTCATGCTGGATGCTGAAAGGGTGAATCTCGAGATCTCCATATTCGAATGTCTCACCGGTAGAGAAAATTTTGAACTTGGGGCAGTCATGAAAGGCTTCAACAATGCCTTCTGCTGTTTTGGTGTTGGCAAAAACGGGGATTCCATGCCTTAGGGCGAGGACTTTTAAGCCTTGAATGTGGTCTGAATGCTCATGAGTAATCAAGATTGCGTCGATATCAGCGATATCGACATTGATTTCAGAAAGCCTTTCCTTGATTGCCTTACCGCTCAAACCCGCATCGATGAGGATTTTAGTGCGATCAGTTCCAAGGTAAGTGCAATTTCCTTTCGAGCCGGATCCTAATGTGCAAAAACCTTTCATGCAAACAGTAAAACTTAATATTGAGTTAAGTGCAACTGGATTTTATTCACTTGATTATATTCAGTTGACCGAAAGATCCTCAGGGATCATAGAGAGCGTGGCGTACTTCCCTCCCATCTCCCTCAAAAGCGACTGCCAAAGTTTGTCCGGCGAAACGTGAAAGATGTGTCTGCGTGTCGCTGGGCAAATGTACCAGTTGCCGTCGAGGAACTCTCTTTCTAACTGCCCGGCTCCCCACCCCGCATAACCGAAGCAAAGGTGGATTTCAGGGCCATTGTCGTCTTTGACGATGTCTTGTAAAAATTGCAAGTCGCCCCCAAGGTAGACCCCTTCGCAGACGTTGAGGGTTTGCGCAGGAATGGAATCAGAGGTGTGCAGCAGCATCATCTGGTTTGTCTGAACTGGACCGCCGGCGCGAATGCCGATATTTTTATTGTTGATTCCTTCGCCTTGTAAAATCTCTTCGGGGAGCTCCAAATCAAGGCTTTTGTTGATGACAAGGCCAAAAGATCCGTTAGGATTGTGCTCGCAGATGAGGACGACGGAGCGGAAAAAGACTCCCGATTCCACATCGGGGGTCGAGATAAGGAAAGTTCCCTTCTGGATTTGTGTGTAGGGGGTGGATTCCATCTTCTCTCCTTTCTATTGAGCGCAACGGCAGCAATCGGGTTCTAGTTCGGTCGTGTAGACATCGCTTTCGACCAGTTGCGTATTGTACATGCGAATTTCCTCTTCCATGACTCCGATTCTACGGATGAGCTCGGCGAAGACTTTGGTGAACTCTTTATCTTCGAAAAGAGCGTAACAGCAGCTGTCGGAAGCGGTTTGCTCCATAATCATATTCACCCGTTCAAGCGATGTGGTAATCTGGTCTACTTCATCGTTGAAATAGTTGCGGAACTCTTGTGGGGTGCGGAGCGTTTGCAGTAGGTTGAGGCGGCGAGCGCGCAGGCGTTGCCAATTTTTATTCGAATGGAACAAGAGGCCGTAGTGGTTGACATCGTTCATGAGGGTTTCGGCTTTGTTCATGACGGAGAGGGCGTGGAGGTAGAGGTCATCGTTCATGATGAGTTTACCGACGGAGCCTTCTCCGCGTGCAATAGCTTTGCTGATGGAGGCGATGTTGCTGAAAGCTTCATCAATCTTCTGCCACGATTCGTTGAGTTTGCTGCTGATGGAGTGGAAGTTTGCCAACATTTCAGACCACTGTGTCTTGTTGTTGAGGCTTGTGGTGATGTCTTTGATATTGGAGACGGAGGTGCCGATATTTTCGACGATTTTTTCGTCTTTGACACGTTTGAGGAGGTCGATAGCTTCGTCGAGGGCGAGTTCAATTTTGTCTGACAGCTCTTTAAATTCTTTTAAGGTCTCTTCAACAGAGCCGGATTCGTTAGCGTAGATGATTTCGTTGTTGACGAGGCGGATTTTTTGGTCTTTGGCAGCGGGGAGGGGAGTGATGGCAACAGATTTTTCACCGAGGAGCCCTGAAGTGCGTGCTGCGACTTCATCGGTATTAAAGACTTTGACGTTGGAATCGACAGCGAGGTCGAGTTCGTAAATGTAAACGACGCCATTGTGTGGGTGGCGTTGGTCGACACTCTCTTCCACTTCGCGGATGCCTACAACCTCTCCGACAGGTTTTCCTCCAAAAGATACTCGCGTCCCTAAAGATACTTTGTCGATATTAGCAAAGCGAACTTTAAGGTGCGTGTTCTCGTCACCGACATTTGGATTTAAAAACATTAACACAAAAACGATAATGGTGAACGCGATGATGACAAAAATGCCTATCAAGATATTCTTAGCCTGGTCGTTCATGCTGATATCTCTTTGTTAATCATTTAATTGCGCCTCTGTTAAAATCGCGTTAGAAAAGAATTGTTTTATGATCGGATCGTCAATTTTTAAGAACTCGTGCTTAGGCGCAATATATAAAATTTTGCCATTATGGTGAAATGCTAATCGATCTCCCACTTCAAATGCGGATCTGATGTCGTGCGTGACAACGATGCTGGTGGCCTTCAAATCGTTTTGGATGCTGACGATCAATTCGTTAATTTGCTGCGAAGTGATGGGGTCCAGCCCTGTTGTGGGTTCGTCATACAATACAATGCTGGGACGATAGATAATCAAACGCGCAAGCGCGGCTCTTTTTCTCATCCCTCCGGAAAGTTCAGAAGGCATTTTCAGCTGCGTTCCTTGTAACCCCACGCGTTCTAAAGCGTAGGAGACACGCTCTTCTACCTCTTTTTCTGTCAGGTTGGTTTCATGCTGCCGCAAGAAGAAGGCGACGTTTTCCCCGACATTCATGGAGTCAAATAGTGCAGCTCCTTGGAAGAGCATGCCCATGTGTTTCACAAGTTCGTAACGGTCGTGTTTGCCCATCGCGGAAATGCGTTGACCGTTCACTTCGATAGACCCTTCGTCGGGGATTTCGATTCCTAAAATCTGGCGCAATAACACGCTTTTGCCGACGCCGGAGCGTCCAAGGATGACGACGGTCTCTCCCGTTTTGACTTCAAGGTCTAACCCTTTGAGAACTTGTAACTTGCCATATTTTTTCCAGACGTTGATCGCTTTAATCATAGTTTAATCTTGTCCCACCATTCCATAATATGTTCATAAGAGTTGTTCAAGATAACTGTGATTAAGAAGTTGCCGATAAGGATGATGGAGTAGCAGATAACGACGCTATTTGTCGTGGAACGTCCCACGCCTTGTGCTCCGCCTTGCGTTGTCATCCCTTTGTAACACGAGATCGTGATGATGATAATCCCAAAAATGAAAGCTTTTAACAATCCGCTAAAGAAGTCGAATCCGGTGATGTGAAGAGGAAGGGGATCGAGGTAGGAGTTGGAGGGGAGTCCATAGTAATCGACAGCGATGACGTAGCCTCCGATCACCCCCATCACGCAGCTAAAAACGGTGAGTAAGGGAAGCATGACCATGCCGGCTAAAAAGCGGGGAGCGACCAGATACTGCAACGGATTGACCGCCATCGAGCGAAGGGCGTCGATTTGCTCGGTTACACGCATGGTACCCAGCTCCGCGCACATCGCCGCTCCGACTCGCCCTGTGATCATAAAAGCAGTCAACACAGGACCGAGCTCGACCATCATCGCTTTGGTGACCATCAACCCTGTAGCGCTGACAAGCCCCTTGTCGGAGAGTTGGAAATACGATTGTGCGGCGAGAACCATTCCAGTGGAAAATCCTGTGATGGCGACAACAGGTAGCGACATGACGCCAATCTCGTACATTTGATCGCGGATCAGCGGCCAGCCCGGTGGGCGTTTGACGGTAACGATCATCACTTTTACGATGAGCGTTATGTATTCGCCCAAGGCAGCTAACCAGCCAGCCAGGAAATTCCCATTCATGCAAATTGCCTCATTCTTATGGTCATGTTAGGTGACGGCGTAATTATACACAAAAAAAAAGTGGCTAAAAAAATATTCTAATCAGCAGAATGTGGGCAAAAAGAGGGTGATATGACAAAAATCTATACCAGAACCGGCGACAGCGGCGAAACATCGTTATTCAACGGGAAAAGGGTTCTCAAGAACGATCCATTGATTGATGCATTAGGAACTGTGGACGAATGCAACTGCGCCATTGGATTGGCGATTTCGTATTTGCCCGAAGAGCTTTGCTTTGATGTTGTGCGGGAGCAATTGGAGACGATTCAACACGGTTTGTTTGATTTAGGGGCTTCTTTAGCGACTCCCAGGACGACATCGTCGGCTAATAAAGTGGAAAAAACGCGCTTTGATGATGAAGAGATCGCCTTTTTGGAGCAGTGGATCGATGAATATGTGGAGGAGCTTCCGCCGTTGACGACGTTTATTTTGCCGGGAGGACACCCTTGCGGAGCAGCATTGCATTTGGCTCGCGGCATTTGCCGGCGTGCTGAACGTTTGGTGATCTCTTTGCAGAAAGAGGGCATTGTCAGCAAAAATGTGGTGGTGTATTTGAATCGGTTATCAGATTATTTGTTTACTGTATCGCGCCATTTGAACATGCTGTGTAAAAAACCTGAGACCCTCTGGGAGCACCACAAACTCGGAAAGTAAAAGGAAAAATTGTCACTTGGGCTAAACTAGGTATTGCAAAAGATAGTGTGCAATTAGAGCGCCTAGCGCGACTGATTTTATAGCCCATTGCGACGCAGGAGCTGTGGGTGTAGGGTAAAATAGAATGTAGAGCCCTTCAAAGGGCGACTGATGAATTCATCAGTCGCCCTTTGA
>CAMFKA010000053.1 GCA_945957185.1 uncultured Chlamydiaceae bacterium
GTCCTCGGTAACTGTATTTTTATCATCAAATCCAAATTTAAAATCGTTTCCATATTTCTTTACAAGTCGATCTTGCTTGCCTTGCAGCTTCGAGACTTCAGCCTCCAGCCTTGCATCACCATTTCGCTTTAAAGAGAGCTCATACTTTTTCCATCGTAAATCTTTGATAAAATTAGTTTTTCTACCCAGGAATTCTTGAATTGAGACTTGACCATTTACACCCCACTTTCCTTGACCGATCAATCCTTTTTCATGCTTTCTGGTTGCGGATTGAATATCTGCTTTGTTTTTACGGATTCCGTAGTAGGCGCTGGCAAGAAGAAGGATGTTTTTGATCATCTCCAAGCCTGTGACTTTCATAGCGACGTTAGAGACGGTTGCGCCGTAAGGGAATGCTCTCATCCATGTTGCAGCTGTTTGAAACACAGGGACTCTTCCCATTGCTGTGAACAGGTGATCTGTCACCGGCAGAATGTAGTTCGCTTGCAATATTCTGACAGCTTCCACTGCTTGGGCTGCGGACAGGAGTGCTTTTCCTTTGTAGCCGTCGCCCGTGCCGACCCAGTAGTTGCTTTTGTTTTCTGATTTCCAACCGTCTTGGATGTATTCGCTAAAGCGGGTGAACGGTCCAAATAGTGAGGAGAGGTTGTTAAGCTGAACAAACGCTGCTTTTAGGTTTAGAAAAGATGCTGGAATCAAGTAACCGCAATGTCTTCCGATTTCTTCGTAAGCGGAAAGGAGTGTTTTTCCAAATTTTGCACCGGCATCAGCAGCTGTCAATTCGGAAGCTAAAACTTTTCCTGCACCTAAGCATGAGGAGTATGTTGTATAAAGAGCATTTTTTATGGCTGTCATGGTGTCTATCTCCTTACGCTTTGATTGCGGTTAAATTAACTTCTCTAAACATGGCGTGTTGAATTTTAACAACATCACCAATGACTCCTGCGAATCTACCTGCAAAACTTGCAACTTTAACTGCTGTTTTAGCGAGTTCGAGAGAGGTGCTTGCCAAACCGAATGTGGCGATATCAGCAGCGAGGACAAGTCCTGTAGAGATCGCTTTGTATTGGTATTGCTTTAGTTTCAGTTCGCGCTCTTGAACGCGCTCTGGAGTACTTTCGCTTTTTCTGTTATCACTAGCGGATTTATCGATGTAAAGTTTTACAAATCCAACGAATGCGCACAGGTTAGCAAAGGCGCTAAAGGCGAACATGAAAGGAATGGGAACGAGTCCTTTAGGGATTCGGGCAAACGAACCGATCTTGCTTGCGATTCCGGAGAGACTTAGCAAGCCTAAAGTGTCTGCGAAAGAGAGGAAGCTGCAAGCTCCGGAGATCCCGAGAAACTTGATTCCCCAATGTTTTCCGTTACGGTCGGTTCTGTCTTGTTCAAATTTTTCCGATGTCGCAACCAGTTGTGCGGTGCTCCACACATCAACAGCATCAAGGAGGTCATGAGCGGTGTTAAGGTTTGTTGCGTAAACAGGAGTTGGAAGGCCCGCAGCAGCGCAAACGACGTTTGTGGAGCCAAGAACGATTCTAGCGAAAGCGCAAACATTGCTTGTGTCTTTGAAAACGCCAAAGCCTTTTCCGAAAACTGTGGTTAAGCCGGTTTGGCCACAGAAGTGCTTGGCACCTGCAGTAAAACCATTTTGTCTTGCTTCATTCCAAGTGTTTTGTACAATCGCGCTCATTCGTCTCTCCTTGTTATTGGTCGTTTAACGAACCTCTACAATTTATGTAAGGAATAGAAGGTAACAGATCCCTGTGCAAAAGTCAAGGGCAATATTAAGTTTTTATTAAGAGAGCGTCGTGATTAAAATTTTAAATTTGTGGTGTGAGGAGACAATGAGGAGAGGTCTTGTTGCATAATTAATCACCACTGAGCCACTGAGATCACAGAGGAGGAATGAACTGGGGAGGATTCAAGGTACATAACGCAAATAAAACCTTTATTTCATTAGAGTTTTTTTCTCGAACCTTATGACAACAAAGAAACGGTAATTGAATGATATGATCACTCTCATATTCCTCAGAAGCCCTCTGTGATCTCACTGGCTCAGTGGTTAATTATGCAACAAGGCTATGAGGAGAGGGATGTGTGATTTTTGGGTAACCAGGGTAGAGATGCCCGAGGAATCGAGCATCAAATAAAATATTTGGGCAAGGGCAGGGGCAGGGGCAGGGGTTAAGATTCCGGCTACTCAATATTTTGGGTGAGGACTGCGGAGTAAAAGCCGTCCATTAAACCGGTTTTTGGCAATATTTTCAGAGGCTCCCCTTCCAACTTCAACGAATACGTCTTCATAAAATGCTCGATCTGCATTTCATTCTCTTGCGGCAATATGCTGCAAGTGGCGTAAACGATTTTGCCTCCGGGCTTCAGAAAGCTGAGCGCTTTTTCGAAAATGACTCGCTGCTGCCCTACAAGCTGTTTCAATTGCTCTTCGTTAAAATTCCATTTCATGTCGGGATTGCGTCGTAGGGTTCCTGTCCCGCTGCATGGGGCGTCGACAAGGATCCAGTCCATCTTCTTTTTCCATTTCTTCCATTTTGGATCGTCTGCAGGCGATGCCTGAGCGTTTTGGATTCCGGCGCGAGCGAGTCGCTTTTTGGCTTCTCCAAGAGCATTTCCGCGGATATCGTGAAGGAAAATTTGCCCTTTGTTTTGCATGCGTGGGGCAAAGGCTAGCGCCTTTCCACCGGCTCCGGCACAGTAGTCGAGAGCGAGTTGTCCCGGTTCCACTTGCACGAGTTCGGCGACGAGTTGGCTCCCCTCGTCTTGCACTTCAAAAAGTCCCGACGTGTATTCAGGAAGGGATGAGAAGTGCACTTTGGCTTTAAATTCGATTCCGTTGGGAGATGTTTGAGTGGGAACAACTTCATGAATAGGTGAGAAGCGATTGAGCAGTTCATCGCGGCTAATCTTCAAAGTGTTTGCGCGGATGGTCACGGGGGCTTTTGTATTGAATGTGAGAGCTAATTCAAGCGCTTCTGAGTCGCCATAGGCATCGCATAAAAGCTTAAATAAATATTCAGGGCAGCTACCGCGGATGTGTGCCGGGATTTCAAGATTTTGAGTTGCAGCACGAAATTGATCGGAGTCTAAAAAAATGATTCCTTGAAGAGGGTCTTGGATGTCGAGATGGGAAAGCAGACCCTGCCATTTTGCGAGAGCGAAGATGGCGTCAGAGAGGAATCCTCTGTCTTTCGAACCCAGTGCCGGATGCGCTTTAAAATATTGATGAACAAGTAGATCCAACGGGAGTTTTTTTTCTTTATACAAAGAAAAAAGTTGAGTGAGGTGGAATTCTCTAAAAGGCAGCTTCATTGTTAGATCCTTAAATATAGCGCAAAATTTGCACGAAAGTACCACAATAATATATGATATCTAGTTAATGTCAAGGTGATTAAATCTATGTTCTCCTCATACGCATTTTTCTTTATCTCACTGTTAATTGTTGGTTTCGGTCAACCTGCATGGGAATCTTATGCAGGGAAGTGGCTGTGTCTCGCTGCTTCCATCTTTGGTTATGCATTGCTGTGGCGAGAGTTGCTCAAGATTGACTCCCCGAAAAAAAGGTTTGTCGTTGGTTTTTGCTGGATGGCGCTGCTGCAGGTGATTCAGACTTGGTGGATGATGTCTCACCCCTACCTTTACATCATTGCTGTTGTGGCTCTTATGGGTGTGATCTACGGTGTGCAGTTTGGGTTGATGTCCATGGCAATCACTGTAGAGAACGTGCAAAAACGCAGCCGCTGTTTGGCTTTGACTTCGTTTTGGGTCATTATGGAGTGGTCAAGGCTTTTTGTTTTGTCCGGCGTCTCATGGAATCCGGCGGGACTTTCGTTAAGTATTTTTGAATACCCTCTGCAGACCGCTTCGTTATGGGGGGTGTATGGGCTCTCGTTCTGGGTCATATTAAATAATTTATTTTTCCTGCGCGCCTACCTACGCAAAGATATCCGCAGTTTTGCTCTCGCTTCCCTCGTCTTTCTTCTTCCTTTTGCTGTGGGGTATGTGGAGCATCGTCAACGTTCGGAGATGATGGCGCAGCACGTGCGCAAGAACACCGAGACTTTTGACGCTCTTTTGGTGCAGACGGCATTTCCGGCAGAAGAGTCTTTTAATATGCCCTTGCCGGAGTTGGTGGGATTTGTTCAGGATGAGTGGAATCAAATTTTGAATTTGGTAGCGCCTTCCAAAGGAAAGGCTTTGGACTTGATTGTGCTTCCCGAGTTTGTTGTTCCATTTGGCGCTTACAGTTTTCTTTTCCCTTACGACCATGCTGTTGAATCTTTTGTACTTGCGTTCGGCGAAGAGCATCGCGATCGGTTGCCTGAAAAAAGGTCTCCTTGGGTACGTGAGTTGGTAAGCAAGGGCAATACAACCTTTTGGGTGAACAATGCATTTTGGGCGCAAGGGATTGCGAATGTGATGAACACTCCCGTTGTTGCCGGAATGGAAGACGTTGAAGTTGTAGGGATTAAAAAAGACATTTACAGCGGAGCGCTTTATTTTGCTCCCTTTGCGACACCGGATGACTACCCTGCTCGTCGTTACTCCAAGCAAGTGTTGGTGCCGATGGCGGAATATATCCCCACCTCTTTCTGCAAACAGTTGGCGGCGATGTATGGGATCAGTGGTTCGTTTACTTGTGGATGTGGGCCGGTGATTTTTGATCACCCTACAATGCCGTTTGGGTTATCGATTTGTTATGAAGAGACTTTTGGAAATATCACTCGTTTGAATCGGGATGCCGGAGCAAAATTATTGGTGAATTTGACGAGTGATGTCTGGTTCCCTGAGTCGAAATTACCGAAGCAGCATTTGGATCACGCGCGGTTGCGAACAGTGGAGAATGGAATTCCATTATTGCGGGCTTGCAACACCGGAATCACTTGTGCATTAGATAGTTTAGGAAGAGTGACGCACACCTTAAATCCGGAAAATCCCGAGGGATCGGAGTGGGTTGCGGCGGGGCTGGTTGTCTCGATACCGACCTACACTTACCAGACTTTGTACTCAAAATTTGGTGATCTGCCATTGATTATAGTTTGCGCAATATTCATTTTTTGTTATAGCATTATTCCGACAGTTCAACGTTATAGGAAATAAGCATTTAGATGGAACAAAGGTTACAACAGACACTTTGCAAAGAAGCGTCATTTTCAGGGATCGGACTCCACACGGGCCGTCAGGTGTCGATGAAATTCATACCGGCGCCTGAAGACACCGGAATTATCTTTCGACGCATCGACCTCCCCAACCGCCCGGAGATCCCCGCTACCGTCAATCACGTCCTGGACACTTCACGAAGCACCATTCTGGGAACCCCTGAAGTGCGCGTGCAAACTGTCGAGCACGTCCTTGCAGCTTTAAAAGCTTATGGTGTAGACAATTTGTATATCGAAGTGGATAACATGGAGCCTCCGATTGGAAATGGCAGTTCGGACGTTTTTATCGAGATGATCGAAGATGCCGGAGTGAAGTCTCAGAAGGCTTATAAAAGTGTTCATCGTTTAAAATCTCCTGTCTATTTTACAGACAAAGACATCCATTTGGTTGCTCTTCCGTGTGATGAAGTCCGTTTTAGCTACACTGTCAACTACCCTGATGTTGCAGCAATCAAGTCTCAATATTTCTCTTTCGCTTTGACACCGGAATCTTTTAAGCAAGAAGTGTCGAGCTGCCGCACATTCTGTCTCTACCGAGAAGTGGAACACCTCATGGAACGGGGCTTGATCAAAGGCGCGAGTTTAGATAATGCTGTCGTGATCAAGGACGAGGTTGTTTTCAGTAAGAACGGGTTATTTTTTCAAGACGAAATGGCTCGGCATAAGACTTTGGACTTGATCGGAGACCTGTCATTGATTGGTCCGGTCGATGTGATCGCTCACTTTATTTCGATTAAATCGGGGCACGCCTCGAATTGCAGCTTTGCAAAAAAACTTTCGAACGCACTCAACTTGGAGACCTCGACATGAAACAGAACCCTAAAGGGACGCTTGAGTTCAAAGATATTATCAAAATCCTTCCCCACCGCTATCCATTCCTTCTGGTTGACAAGATTGTCTCGCTGGATGTTGAAAAAGGGCATGTCGTGGGTCAGAAAAACGTCACCTGCAACGAAGCGTTCTTCCAAGGGCATTTCCCGGAAGTCCCCATCATGCCTGGAGTGCTTATTTTAGAAGCTCTTGCTCAGGCCGGCGGCGTGCTGGTGCATATGAAAGGGAAAACGGACAAAATCGCGCTGCTGCTATCGATTAGCAATGCGAAGTTCCGTTCGCCTGTGAAGCCGGGTGATGTGTTAATGCTGGAGTGTGAAGAGATGATTATTTCCTCTAAAGCCGGAAAGATCCGTGCAACAGCGAAAGTCGATGACAAAGTCGTCGTAGAAGCGGAAATGAGCTTCGCGCTAGCAGATAGAAATCAGATTTAAAAATAGAATAAAAAGTGTAGTGAATCCATGAGCCAACAAATTATTGAAACCAATATCCATCCTTTAGCGTATGTGGAGCCAGGCGCGCAAATCGGCGTGGGAGTCACCATTGAGCCTTTTGCAGTTGTGAAGGCGGGGGTAACCATCCATGACCATGCGACAATCAAATCCCATGCTTATATCGATGGCAATACGACAATTGGGGAACACACGACGATTTACCCTTCGGCAAGTATTGGGACAAAGACTCAGGATTTAAAATTTAAAGGCGAAAAGACTTATGTTTCCATTGGGAAACGTTGTCAAATTCGCGAATTTGTCACGATCAACTCCTCGTGCCAAGAAGGTTCTGTCGTATCTGTTGGGGATGAATGTTTGATCATGGCCTACTGTCATATCGCCCACAACTGTGAAGTCGGCAACCGTGTCATCATGAGCAATAACGCTACTTTGGCAGGTCACGTGATTGTTGAAGACAACGCGATTATCAGTGGACTCACCGGTGTGCATCAGTTTGTGCGGATTGGTCGTCACGCGATGGTTGGCGGCATGAGCCGTGTCACGCATGACATTGCGCCGTACACGCTTGGAGCGGGTACTCCCTATAAGTTTGGAGGCCTCAATCTGATTGGTCTGAAGAGACACGGATTCCCCCTAGAAGTGCGTCAGGCATTGTCGAAAGCGTACCGCCTTCTTTACAGTTCTAAACTACGTTTTGAAGAGGCGTTAAACCGCATCGAAGCAGAAGTAGAACCTTTAGAAGAAGTACAACACTTTGTCAGGTTCTGCCGCGACTCAAAACGTGGATTGATGTGCTTAGGCGCCAGCGACGAAGACCGCACCGACCTGTTGGAAAGCTAAAATGAAAGTTGCCTTTTTTGGGACTCCGCCTTTTGCTGCATATATTTTAGACGCTTTAATTAAAGATGGAATTGAAATTGTCGGGGTGGTTTCACGCCCGGACAAATCGAAAGGGCGCTCCGGAACCCCCTCCCCTACTCCAATAAAGCAATATTTGATTGATCACTTTCCGAAGATTCCGTTATTTCAGCCGGAAAAATGTTCTACTCTCGAATTTGCAGAGACGTTGCGACAGCTTGGAGCGGACTTATTTATTGTTGTCGCTTATGGCGAGATCATTAAGCAAGACGTTTTGGACATTCCCCGATTAGGATGCATCAACGTCCATGCAAGCTTGCTTCCTAAATTGCGAGGTGCAGCCCCTATTCAACGAGCCATTATCAATGGCGATAAAGAATCGGGTATCACAATCATGCATATGGTCCGAAAAATGGATGCGGGAGACATGATCGAGAAGGGGATTATCCCGATTGATCCGGAGATGACTTTCGGAGAATTGGAAAAGAAAATGATGGAAGTCTCCGCACCGCTATTACTAAAAGTTGTCAAGGAGTTGGAAGCGGGTACTGCATCCAGAACGGCGCAGGACGAATCTGCTGTCACGTTTGCGGCAAAGATCGAACTGGAAGATTGTGAGATCAACTGGAATAAGTCTGCTCAAGAGATCCATGATCTCATCCGAGGAGTTAACCCTTATCCGGGCGCATGGGCATTTCTTGATATCAAAGGCGCAAAAAAAAGAGTTAAATTTTTTCGTTCTAGAATCGCAGGCTTCAGCAATGAAGGGATGGCACCGGGACAGATCATGGCAGACAAAACCAATTTTAAAATTGCGTGTGCGGATGGTTTCATCGATGTTTTGGAGCTGCAGGTGGAAGGTAAAAAGTCGATGCAGATTTCCGAGTTTTTGAGGGGATACAACTCCTAGCTTGAAAACGATTCTTCCCGGGATTTTTTACCACTGAGCCACTGAGCTCACTGAGACTTTTTGAGAAATATGAGAGAAATCAAATTATTCAACGCTAAATATCAGTCTAAAAATCATTGTCAAATTCGACGTTCGAAAAAGCTGTCAGAGGATATTCTCTTAAACTCTCCCTATCTCATGCTTTCTCAGTGATCTCACTGGCTCTGTGGTTAATTTTTGTTGCAAGGTTAAGGCGATCCCTGATAGAATTCTGTTTTTAATTACACAAAATCAACAAGTTACGCTTTTTACGGTATGCAAATAATCGCAACAACAGCTTCCCTATTTTTGGACTACCAAGATGGTTTAATCGATGCCGTTTACGGCAGCTACGGTTTGATGGATTTTGGTCATGTCTATCGCCACTATGACACCCTGACAACCACTTTGAAAGTTTCTCATTTGGCTCGTGGTGTTTTTTACATTTTAGCTCGCGTCGTCCATAAAATGGGTTACCCCTCCCCTCTCCCCTTCCTTTCCGCTTGTATTCTTGGGGTGGGCCTACATGGGTATGAAGCGATTAAAGGAGATGGAGGATACCACACAACGAAAAATTCGTTGGGGGCGATTTCCGATATTGCCTACATCATTTTCTGCTTTGTTCCTCACCCACTGCTTTTAGGTTGCGGTTTAGTTGCCGCAAGTGCCAAGTTTATGATGTCAACAGCTCCCGTAGTCATTCCCTGTTGCCGTAAAATGCAGGGTACGGTATGATTACGAAGACTTTGGACAAGTAAACACCGTGGGTTTATGAAAAAATTACTACTCTCCTTTTTGCTTGTAAGCGGATCGCTTGCAGCGCAGTTTCCTCCTCTTATGTTGGGTCAAGAAGAGAATGTGGATCTGATTATCAACAACCAAATCCTCGCAAAAGTAAACGGCAAGCCGATCTCTGTGATTGACATCATGAAAAAGATGGACATTCTATTTTTGAGGAGATTTCCGGAATACACACGTTCCAAAGTTGCGCGCTATCAATTTTATATGGCGAACTGGAAACCGATTTTGAACGAATTGATCGAAAAAGAGTTAATTTTAGCGGATGCTCAAGAGAAGAAAATCCCGGTTTCCTCCGGAGATGTGCGCCAAGAGATGGAAACGATGTTTGGACCGAACATCATCGGAAATTTGGATAAAGTTGGATTAACGTTTGATGAGGCCTGGAAGATCATTCAAGGGGACATCACGATTAAACGGATGATCTACGTCCGCGTCAACAGCATTGCAGGAAAGCTTATCACGCCGCAGCGTGTACGTGAAGGGTATGAAAAAGTCGCTAAAGAATCCGCGTTGCCGCCTAGATGGAAGTATCAAGTGATCTCCATTCGAGACGAAAACGCCACGCAAGCTGCCGAAGTTGCTAACCTTCTCCATCATCTTCTTGCTGAAGAAAAAGTTCCGACAGATCAGCTAAAAGCCAAATTGTCAGGTTATAACGATGTGGTTAAGGGAACGCAAATCAATATTTCTGAAGAGCAAGATCAAACTGAAAAAGAGGTCTCAGAGGCTTATCGATTGATTTTTGCTTCTCTCGATGAAGGGCAAATTACAGCGCCGCTAGCGCAAAGAAGCCGCGACAAATCTTCGGTTTTCAGGATTTTTTCTATGATAGAGAAAGATCCCGGAGGTGAAATCCCCTTCACGAAACTTGAAAACGAAGTGCGCGCTCAGCTTCAAGATGAAGCTGTCGCTGCAGAAGCCACGAACTACATAAAAAAATTAAAACGGTACTACGATGTGCAAGAGATGCACTTGGATGCCGATCACTTTACCCCTTTTTCACTGAATTATTAATATGCCACTGTACAAACCTACCGAACTTCTAGAGTTTCTTGAAAGCATCGGCGTCGCTCCCAAAAAGTCACTTTCACAAAATTTTCTCGTCGATGGCAACATCACAAGAAAAATCGTCAAAACTGCTGATGTCAATGCCGGCGACGTTGTCTTAGAAATCGGTTCGGGACCGGGTTCATTAACAGAAGAGCTGCTCTTGAAAGGAGCAAAGGTGATCGCCGTCGAAAAAGATACGAAATTGGCGGAAGCGCTACGACGATTGGATCCTTCGGGAGAGAGGCTATTTATTTTTAATCAAGACATCTTGAAGTGGCCGCTAGAGAAAGAATTGTCACGCCACCTGAAAGAGGGGCAAAAGGCAAAGGTGATCGCCAACCTCCCCTACCATATTACAACGCCGATTTTAACCTATTTGGTGCCAAAAAATGAACTGATCAGCGAGATTGTTGTTATGGTTCAAGATGAGGTGGGACGCCGGTTTACCGCAGAGGTTAATACTACAGAGTACGGCTCCATCACGGTATTTTTGAATTTCTGGAGCACTCCTCAATACGCGTTCAAAGTGTCGCGCACTTGTTTTTATCCCGCTCCAAAAGTGGATTCTTGTATTATTTCATTTAAACTGCACACTCCTGCTGCAGGTATCGAACCTGATCGTTTCTTTGAAGTCACTCGCAGAGGATTTGAGCAGCGAAGAAAGATGTTGCGAAGCTCTTTAAGAGAGCTGTGCACCAATGTTGCGGAAGCGTTAGCTGCAGCGGATCTTCCTGAGACCTCTCGCCCTGAAGAGTTATCGTTGGAAGATTACGTCAAGTTGTACCCACATCTAGAATTCGAATAGAATTTACACGACTCCTAAAATCAATCTTCAAGGAACAATAGCAAGATAACGCGGAGACGCGGGGACGCTGAGGCGCGGAGAAAACTCGAAAGTGGGAAAAGGGATCCCATGCTATAGAAAAAATCACAATTATATTTTTTTATAAAAAATAACTCCGCGTCCCTGCGTCCCCGCGTCTCCGCGTTAACCTGCTCCTTTCGTTGGGTGTTAATTTTCAATAACCTAAAAAA
>CAMFKA010000054.1 GCA_945957185.1 uncultured Chlamydiaceae bacterium
AGGAACAATAGCAAGATAACGCGGAGACGCGGGGACGCAGGGGCGCGGAGAAAATGCAGAAAAAACTCCGCGCCCCAGCGTCCCAGCGTCTCCGCGTTATCCTGTCCCTTTCATTGGATTTTATTTGCTGAAGTCGGTCAACACTTCCGGTTTCCAAATCGTCCGTAACGCATTCAATATCGCTACCACATCAATCACTTCTTGCCCGATCGCTCCTGCAACGGGCGTCAAATGACCAAACGCAGCAAATACCATCCCTACAGCGGAAAGAGCCATTCCCCCTACAGCGCTTTGCAGAGCAATTTTTCTCATCCTTTCGCTGATGTGGATGAATTCATCCACCCTCTCCATCGTGCTCTCCATGATGACAGCCCCTGCAGCTTCAGCCGTAATGTCGCTATTTCTGCCAAAGGCAATCCCTACCGTCGCCGCAATAAGAGCAGGAGCATCATTGATTCCGTCACCCAAATACGCTGTTTTCGCTTTTTTGGTTTCGTCGACAACCAGCTCCACTTTCTCTTCGGGGCTTCTCTCTGCATAAACAATCGAAATCCCTACTCGATCTGCAAGGTATTGCACCTCCTCAAGTCGGTCTCCTGAAATAATCATCGCTTTGGTGATCCCGTGCCTAGGTCCAAGGTGCGTGATAAAAGGTTTACTGTCTGTTCTAGGAGTATCTCTAAACCTAAAATAGGCCCCCAATTGACCATTGAGCAAGACAACACATTCCAGTCCCATTCCTGTGGGAAGTTGATTTTGCGCTTCGCTTAAACCTAACCTTTCAAGATGCCTTCGACTGGTAATTGTAATTTCATGTCCATTGACGACCCCTAATAACCCTTTCCCCTTCTCTTCTCTGATAGATGTTGCATCCATCAATTCAATCTTTTCATCGATGGCTTTTTGTAAAATCGCATGCGCTAACGGGTGCTTGGAATACCTTTCCATGCTGGCAGCATATTTTAATATCTCTTCGGGTTGATGTTGAGAAAAGGTCACTTGCTCGGTCAAAATGGGCGCCCCATACGTCAGCGTTCCTGTTTTGTCAAAAATCATCGTTTTACACTGATCGATCTGCTCCAATACGACAGGATTTTTGATCAAAATCCCCCGGCTAGCGCAAAGGGAGATCGATCCAATAATCGCTACAGGGATTGCGATCAGCAAAGGGCAAGGCGTTGCAATCACTAAAACGGCAAGGAAGCGCACGGGATCGCCGCTCAGAAACCAAGCTAATACAGCAATAGCAATTGCAAAAGGAGTATACCACGCTCCCAATTGATCTGCGATTCTTCTAAGGTGAGGACGTTTCTGTTCTGTTTGACTCATCACTTGAATGATCTGCGAGTAGCGTGAGTCTTCCGCAAGCTTTGTCGCTCGAATGGTGATGGAAGCATCGCCGTTGATGGCTCCGGAAATCACTTCCGACCCCGGAGCTTTTTCAATCATGAAGGGTTCTCCGGTGAGATACGACTCGTCCATGATGCCGTTTCCATCGATGACGACGCCGTCCACGGGGCAGATTTCGTGCGGGAAAATTTGTAGCACATCGCCAATGGCAATTTGACTGACGGTGATGTCTTCGATAACGCCATTTTTGCGGTGTGCGATAGTGGGAGCGCGCTTTGCTAAGGCATCCAACACTCGGGAGGCTTTTTGGATGGCATAATTTTCGATCGCTTCTCCTCCGGAAAGCATCAAAACGACGAGCGCGCCGGCAAGATACTCCCCAAGAATGATGGAAGTGATAATCGACAATCCGGCGATGAGATCCGATCCAAAATTAAAGGAAACGAGCTCCTTAAACAGTTCAATAAGGAGAGGGACTCCCCCGAACAATAAAACAGCATAAAGTGGGTAGTATGAATGCTCTGAGAGCCCTTCAACCAGAAACCTCATGACGAGGTGGATGACAATCCCGGTCAAAGCAAGGAGCGCTATCCCTTCGTGTAAAGTGATGGAGGGGGTCCATCTTTTTAAAGTGCAACTTGAAACATTCGTATTCATTCTCCTGTTTGTAGCGGCATCTCACAATTTCTGCAACGATTTTGTCGGCTCATGACTTGACTCAAAGGGTTAATTGCACTATCAATATCAATATAGCAAACTCAACCCCCATAGTAAGATATGAAAAAAACATCTAAAAAAATCGCGATTATTGGTTGTGGAAATATGGGAGGTGGCATTGCACAACGCCTTTCCAAATACCATCAACTATTTTTGTACGACAAATCACTAGAAAAGGCGTCCCTACTCGAAAATGGGGGGTATGGAAAAGCTTGCGGCAGTCTAAAAGAAGCGCTTAAACAATCCGATATTCTTATTTTGGCTATCAAACCGCAAAGTGCTAAAGAGTTTTCACGCT
Organism: uncultured Chlamydiaceae bacterium; assembly: GCA_945957185.1. Lineage (GTDB taxonomy): Bacteria > Chlamydiota > Chlamydiia > Chlamydiales > Parachlamydiaceae > CAMFKA01. Next base: position 2,366 of record CAMFKA010000054.1, read on the forward strand.
CCTTACAACAAAGCAACTTAAAACATACTGTTATCAGCATTTTGTCTGGAACCACTTTAGAGCAGCTCAAAAAATATTTTCCCGGGCAAAAAATTATCCGCCTCATGCCCAACATGGCGGTGATTGCGGGAGAATCCACCATAGGGCTCTGCACGGATGCCAATCTCTCCGAAGGGGAGATTGCAGAGATCAATGCTCTCTTTGGTACTTTAGGGAAAATCACATGGCTAACAGAAGATCGATTTGATGCATACACAGCACTCACGGGATCCGGAATCGCTTTTGTCTTCGCTCTTATCGAAGCGATGGTGGAAGCAGGGATCTCAATGGGCTTCAACGCGCAAGAGTCGCAGGCGTTGGTGGAGCAAACAATGCGTGGTGGATTGTCGCTTTTGGATGTCACAGGAGAGCATCCGGCAGCATTAAAGTGGAAGGTGACCTCCCCTGCAGGAACGACGATAGCGGGGCTTCGAAAATTTGAGGAGTTTGGAGTGAGAGCGGGTATCCTAAACACATTTTTAGGGGCCTACGAACGTGCAATCGAGCAATCGAAGCAGTCGTAAGCACACACTCTAAAAGTAGCCAGGGCATCGTCGCCCCGGGAGAGTGTGGCTATTTCTGATTGAAAAATGATTTTGAAGCCTCGCGAATGTGTAAATTTACTGAGATACCAGGGCGAGGACGCCCCGGCTACCTTGAAGTGTGCTCTAGATGTGGGGTAGCCAGGGCGTCCTCGCCCTGGCATATCTCTACGGTTTCATCCAGATCGCCCAGACGTTATCGCCTTTAACTTCTTGAAGTCTCACGCAATTCGCATCCAACCATGCTGTGGCTTTGTTTGTGGAGGCCCAATCTAAATCGTCAAAAATGACGATACCGCCAGACTTCACTAAAGGAACCCATTTGGTCACGTCAATAAACGAGGCTTCCTCAGAGTGATTACCATCGATGTGCAAGATATCGATGTTGTAGATTTCCGGACATTCGATAGAGGTGTAACGAAGCAGTTCGATAGTATCGCCTAAGCCAAATTCAGCAATGCGGTCTTGCAACCCTCTCAGGATTTTATTGTGATTGATGCTTCCCCACCAATCTTTATTAGCGCCTTCCATACCTTGTTCCGAAGCATCTTCCGTCCAGGGATCAACGCCATAGACAACGCCGTAACCATTTCTTTGTACTGCAAAGGCCATAGGGACGAGAGACTTTCCGCCGAAAACGCCAATTTCAACAACAATTTGGGGTCTTCTCTCAAGAATAATATCCATCAAAATAGATGCTTTGGTCTCGGAGCACCACCCTTCCAACTTTTTCATCGCTTTAAAAACTTTGTCTTTAAATTTCTCTATCGCGCCACGAGCGACGTATTGCTCTGCCTTGTATTCATGTTCAACTGCAACAGTGGTTTCAACGGGAATGTAATACTCCATAATCTTTCTCCTTCGGTGTTTTCAAATTCTTATTGCTTTAGGTTCCTCCTTAGCGCATTTTAATGCAATTTATTTTATACTGAGAGGGGGTTTACAAAGTTCGATCGGATGATTCAAAATTTCATCTGTTCATAAAACCATTTTCGTGATACTGTCTTATCTCTATCACAACCGCAGAAATTCCTATAGAGGAGTAACATGATTATTTCGCGTAGAATGAATTTCCTATTTGGAAGCGCCTTTTTAATTATCTGTGCACTTGCTAACAACATCGCCTCCGATTACGTTGAAAAGCACGGTATTTCACCCGATGATGACTCAATTTCCACTGAAATACGCGCTGTTATACCTGATGAGGATCCAATAGAAGACCTCTCTTGCTTTAACGACGACTTCATTCTCGAAAACAAAAAAATTGATATCCCTGGACACCCCGCCGCTTTCAACCCCTCCATTGTCGATTATGATAACGGCTATCTGATGAGTTTTAGGCACTTTGTTCAGGAAGATGAGAGATGGGTCTCCTACATAGGTCTTGCACGACTAAACGCTGATTTTCAAGTTGTTGGAGTTCCAACACTGCTTAACACAAGAACAGAAAATCCAAACATTCCCTCTCGCTCGGAAGATGCCAGACTTGCCTATGTAGATGGGCGTTTGTATGTTATTTACAATGATGATGTTAGCCCCAAAAACAACACGCCCCGCAAAATGTACTGCGCTGAGATTCTAGAAGATAACGGCGATTTCTTTTGTACGGCACCGATACGGTTAAATTCGAATGGAGGAGCCATTTCTCGTCATGAGAAAAATTGGGTTCCCTTCGACTACTACGGCGAGCTCTATTTTAGTTACAGTATCAATCCGCACAAAATTTTGCACCCCACCACATTACCCGAACGTTTTATCGCTAAATATTCTACCGAGGGGGATGTCGAATGGTCGTGGGGGGAATTGCGCGGAGGTACTCCTGCCATCTTTCTCGAAGGTTCTTATGTCGCGTTTTTTCACTCGATGAATTTTGTGAAATCTCTTTACAGCAACGATGAAAAAAAATACCACTACTACATGGGTGCCTACCTTTTCGAAGCGGAGCCCCCTTTCAATGTGACTCACATCAGCAGCAACCCTATTCTTGGAATGGGGTTATTCGAAAGCGATAAACCGCGTGAAAAAGTGGTGACGTTTCCAGGGGGTTTTGTCATGGACGACAACAACTTTTGGGTAGTCTACGGAAAAGACGACTGCGAATGCTGGGTTGTAAAACTGGATAAAAACCAGTTGATCGACAGCCTTGTTCCGGTAATTACAAGGAAGGCTTCTGTTCATGTGGACAACCAGAATTAGTACTCACGCATTATTGACAACCATTCTCTATTTTGTCGTATTAGCTTTTCACTCCTCCTTATGTGCGCGCGAGTATATTGTAGAAGATAGAAGAATTATTCTATCCGAATACCCCGGAGCCTTTAATCCCTCGATTGTACGGTGGAATGGAAACATATTGCTCAGTTTCCGCATCTCAAATCCCGCCAACGATATGGAAAGTTTTGTTGGGCTGTGCTGGCTTGATGAACACTTTAAACAGCAAAAAGACACGAAGCCACAATTCTTAAAAACGGAGCTTTTTACCAAAGCAGTACTGTCCAGCGCGCAAGACGCAAGGCTTCTTACCGTCGATGACAAACTTTTCTTGGTCTATAACGACGCATCGATTACAGGCGCTTTGCTACCTCGTAGAATGTATGTTGCCGAATTAAATGAAACAGATGGACAATTCGAGATTGTCGACGCTGATATTCTCCATAGTTACGATGGAGCAACGACCGCTCGGTGGGAGAAAAACTGGGTTCCTTTTGATTTTGAGGGCAATTTATTATTGTCTTACTCCATAGTCCCACATAAAGTTCTCTATCCTGTTTTGGGGACTTCAACATGTGAAACGATTGCATTTTCGATGTCAAACAATCTGTGGAAGTTTGGTGAGTTGCGTGGTGGAACCCCTGCATTAGTTTGCGACGACGAATATTTAGCTTTTTTTCATTCCTATGATGCAGCAGGCTCTCGTCGCTACTTGATGGGGGGCTACACATTCTCGCTTGACCCGCCCTTTGAATTGCTAAGCATGAGCGAAAAACCCATTCCTACGGAGAATAGAGTCTCATTCCCCGGGGGCTTTCTTTTGTCTAAAAAATATATTTGGATTGTCTACGGAAAAAATGACGAAAAAATGCACGTGATGAAAATCGATCGCAAAGCGTTTTTATCTACACTAAAACCCGTTTCCGCAATGTGAATTTCTACCTGCGCCAGTGCCCATATTTTTCCAATACCCGTGTGGGACGCACTCTCTTCCCATCTTATTGAAAATCAACACCCAATGAAAGGATCGGATTAACGCGGAGACGCGGGGACGCAGAGACGCGGAGTTTTTTCTTTTATACAAGAATATGATTGTAATTTTTTCTAGATAACAAGATCCCCTTTACCTCTTTCTAATTTTCTCCGCGTCCCTGCGTCTCCGCGTCTCCGCGTTAATCCGATCCTTTCACTGGATGTTAATTGTTAATTAAATAGAAATAGCGTAACAACGTCTATTGCGGACGCAGATACGAATGGTACGACACGTAATGGTACCCTTCGTTACGGTGTGCATCAATGTTCCCGAGATTTCCACTATTTTTCCATTTTAGCTCTCGAATCGACACTTGTTTCGTTCGACTCAACGCAAAATTGAAATAGATCTCGTACTCAGATGCACCGGAGTAGCCTAAATTTTTCGCATCGACACAATAGCAAAAAGCTTTCCAAAAGTCGACTTGATGGTAATCTTCCACGCTATCGAATAGGTCATCTAAAATTGGTCTTTGGAATAACATATGGTGCGTGACACCCGATTGATTTGGATATAGTTTCACTAACTCTGGAAGAAGCCTTGCAGCATGTGCAAAATAAGGCTGATGGTACTCTCCGCTCGTCGCAAAGTAGCCTCCACCTTCCGGGCTGATAAATTCAACGGGTCGCAAAAATACGGTGTCGGAATCGACGATTAACACGTTCGATGAAATTCCTGGGATGACATATGCCGCATAAAGCTTCAGCAGCTGTTGATAATACCAGCCCACTCGCCCTGATTCGCGCAAAAATTTGTCTGCAGCGGCCTGATTCATGTGATTCAAATAAAATGCGACCTCTTGCTTTGAAAAGGGATAATGATTTTCATCAAACCACTCAGCTTCATCCGTAACATGCTCCGGTGACACAACAATAATGCGACGCACGTTTTTGCAGTTCGCTTTTACACCGCGGATGCACAGATTTAACACTTCCAAATCTTTCGAGCAGGTCGGAATGACGACATCGATGACAGGCTCACCAAAATGATAATGCTCTGTCGCTGATAAAGGGGTAGCTACCGCACAAATAATCCACAGTAAGAATACAAAAAAACGATCCATTAAATCCCTCATTCCGTTTTGGTGTGAGTAAGATCATAATGGATCATTTGCTAAATTTCTATACCGAAAGTGCTATGTTGCGCTGACTGCGGGCTCCAATGGCTGTTGTGGAGCATCCACAACGGGCTGATCTTGGATTTGAGTGCCGACCATTTCGTTGTATTTCTTACCTAAAACAGTCACAGCGTAAATCCACAAACAGATCACGACCATTAAAATCGCGGCAATGTAAGGGGCGCATAATGATAATGTGGAGAACATCATCAGGAGACCTGAGTGGATCAGTGATCCTCCGGACTTCCCTAAACGAGATCCCACGCCATCAATAGAAGCTTTCCCTTTGATACGCTCTTCATGAGTCAATGGAACGAAAGCCATCTCTTTTGTCGCGTCGAAGACAGAATATTTTGCAGCCTTGCTCACGCAATTTTGGGCCGCCCCAAAGAACACTGCAATCGCTAAAGGCGAGTACCCTGTTAATGCTAAGATGTAATCGGAAGCACCGTCTTGGAAGAACATGAATGTAAAGAACCCAACGCTAGTGGTGACAAGCAACACAGGGGTCACCATCGCTGTCGTCGTCCAACCAAATCGTCCAATAATCTTAGCCATTACAACAGCGGTAGATGTAGAAATGATTCCCATCGCTACTGTCACCTTGGCATAGTATGACATGTATTGGTTTTTATCGGGATGCAATGCCCTCAGCTGATCTTTCCACACGACTTCGACTAAGTTGATCACCAAGTTGTAAGCGACAACTAAAATCGCAATGCATAGCAAATACTTGGAACGGGACAAGATTTTAAAGCTTTCACGTAAAGATAAACGCTCTTTTTTCTTGCGAGGCTTGTAAGCGGCGTGGACATCTTGATACGAATCGCCTGTGAATACATTTTTATTCAGCCAGTAGAATAGCGCGATAACGGTAACACCACTGACGATCACAACAGACATAATCATATGAAGCGACTCTTCCCACATCAACTCCCGCTGACTGATAGAGAGCAGGTTAAATGTCTGGGAATCAACTACCAAAAACGACCCAACAAACATCCCTGAAATAATAGCAGCCAAGTTGGAACCGATAGAAAAAACGCTATAGAACCGTCGAGACTCCCCTACTTTGGTGACTTCGTTAGCAAAGCCCCAGAAAAGGACGTTCATCACAATGCTTCCCCACAATTCGGAAATGACATAAAAAGCAGAGAAAATCCAGTTTTTGTAGAGACCGACAAGCCATTTTGCGTTGGGGAATACCGATTGTAGCCATGCCGCCGATTCTACGGGTTCTAACGATGCGCGCATGGGGTGAAGCACATAAGCGAAAAGCGCAAAAAAGATTAAAAACCCGGAAACTAAAATATAAAAAACATTTTCTTGGCTGAATTTGTTCGATAAGAAGGTATAAATCCATGTGAACAAAACAGCCATTGGCAGCATGAACCAAAGCTTAATAAAGGGGATGGCTTCCGCTCCTGAGGCAGTGATCACCATCGAGTCTTTTAATGTCTTCAGTGTGCTGTAGTTAAAGCATATAAGAAAAAGAATAAATGCTAGGGGTAGAAACTTCGCAAGCTCATGCCGATGAATCGGACACACGAACTCCCGAACTCTCACAAGAAACGAAATAAAACTCTTGCCCATTGAGTAAGCCTTTGTAGTAAAACAGTTTAACAGATCATCTCAATCAAATCAATGAAATTCATCAAGCCTCACCCATTTTATTGTGCTGCTTGCTCGACAAAAACCGGTTGTTTTTCTTCATTGACTTCGATCGGATGGCTAACCGGCTGTGTCGTCATCGCATTAAATCGACGACCCAAACGACTAACCGCAACAATCCATCCTCCAATCAAAGTAAAGAGAATTGCTCCAACATAAGGCGCGCTTGCGTTCAGCGTTGTCATTGCCATTAAGAGGGTCTGGTGAATCAACGATCCGCCTGATTTACCCATACGAGAGCAGATGCCATCGATAGCGGCTTTCCCTTTAATTTTGGATTCTTGAGAAAGCGGTACGAAAGCCATTTCTTTTGTTGCGTCAAAGACGCTATATTTGGCGCCGCGGCAAAGGACATTTTGGATCGTTCCAAAAAGCACGACCATAGCTAGAGAGCTGTTTTCGACCAAACCACCAAGTATAAGATGGGGAGAGTCTTTTACAAATAGAAAGAAAAAGAATCCCAAGCTGGTCACAAAAAGAATCGCCGGAGTAATCATCGCGGTAAAAGTCCATCCAAAGCAACGAATCGCGTTGCCGGAGATAAATAGAGCAGAAAATGTGGCCACAAAACCAATATATTTGGTGACGTGGTTCATGTACTGGTTAAAATCGGCCGAGTTAGGGTATAGCTCTCTGACTTCATTTTTCCAAAGTACTTCAACCAAGTTGATCACGACGTTATAAGAGAAAACAATCAGTGCTAACCAAACCAGATAACGCGATTGAAATAGGAATGAGACGGTTTCACGCAGCGAAAATTTCTTTTTGTTTGCTTCTTCGGAAGGGTCTTCCAGAGGAACATCGGGGAGTAAACGGGGGTCTGACAGTACGGACACATGCATCCAACGAATAATACCCATCATGAAGATTCCCACAACGATGACGAGAGAAACAATTAATGTGACAGATTGCTCCCAAGCGTCAGCGCCAAAAGGCAAGTGACTCTGAAATGTTTTGAGTGTCAAATAATTAGAAGCCATAGCAGCGGCGATCCCGGAAATGTTTGTTCCAATCCCGAATAGCGCATAAAACCGTTTTGCTTCACTAAGCTTGGTGATAGAATTCGCAAATCCCCAAATCAACAAGGAAAAAATAATATTACTCCACAGCTCTGACATCACATAAAAGCTGGTCACAACCCAATTACGGAGCATCGTGATCCACCATTTAAAACAGGCGGGTAGAGTTTCTTGTAGATAGTCTGCAAAGACTGTAGGGTGCAGCGCATCGCGATTTGGATAGAGTAGCAGTGTGAAAACAAGATAGTACAAAAGAAAGCCGGTAAGCATCGCGTAAACGACATTTTCAAGCCGTAGTCGATTCGACAGCCTCGAAAATAAATAGGTCATCAAAATGGCTCCGGGAAACATCCCCCACACTTTGATGAAAGGAATCACCTCTGCTCCCGATCCTTTAGCCGTGACAACCAACGTGTCTTTAAGCGTTCGTAGGATATTGTAGTCGAAGGATACTAAAAAGAAGATCAGTAACATAGGCAAGAGTTTTTTCAACTCGTAATGATGGACCGGCCATATGAATGACCTCCAACGGCTAAACTGAGGGGTCCCGGGTGCTTGATCTAACATGTAAACCTATTTAAATACGTCATTTTGATGCGACAACAGGCAAAAACACAACAGGGCGCCAAAAGAAAATGTGAACAAATTTTAAAATTCATAATTCCTTTTGAGAATCAAACAAAATTGGTTCTTGGCCGACATTATACCCGAAAACCAGTCGATTTGCAAGGTCTTTTTTGGAATCGACCGACAAAAGATAGCGTTATGGAACAAATCACCGTTGAGCGAGTGAAGATCTCAAAAAACGTTGAAAATTGAGTTCTTTTAGAAGATAATGTAACGAATTGAATAGGAGAACGATGCTATGTCCTCAGAAAAAACAAATCCATTGGGCGAAAAAACTGTCTACACCCAAACTTATTGCCCTGATTTGCTCTACCCGGTGCCTCGCTCTTTAGCGAGAGAAAAAACAGGAATTAAAGAGCCTCTCCCTTTTTCGGGCGTCGACATCTGGAATGGCTATGAAATCTCTTGGCTGGATCCAAAAGGAAAACCTGTCGTCGCCTTTGCTGAATTTCGTTTT
>CAMFKA010000055.1 GCA_945957185.1 uncultured Chlamydiaceae bacterium
AGATAGGCTCCGGTCTCGTGGGCTCGGAGATGTGTATAAGAGACAGGTTTTGCTCTGTTTTCTTCTCTTCCACAGGCGCTGCGTGCTCTTGAGCTTTTGCAGCGGCTGCTGCTTCCTCTTTTTGTGTTTCTTCTTTTTGAAGTGCTTTGAAGATCGATGGTAACAGCGGCGAGATGATCGTTTTCATTTCAGAGTCGCGATCGTAAATGACAAAAGTCGTTGTCCCTAGCGTGACGGTGGTATTTAAAGGTAATACCCGCTTCTCTTTGATCTGCTCGCCGTCAACTAGTGTGCCGTTTCGGCTTTGCAAGTCCTCGACAGTGATGGTGTTGTCTGCTCCGATAGTCAATTTTAAGTGTTGCCGCGAGACGCTGGTGTCGTGGAAAACGATGTCGGCGATGTTGGGGTCGGTGCCGACGATGTGGCTGGAATCCGCTTGCATCGAGAATTCTGCTCCGCTGTTCGGTCCACCGATCACTTTAAGCAGCCATCTTCCCGAATTGATCATCCCGAAATTGATCTCCGCGAAGGTGGCTTTGCCGTCGTCTTCTTCGAAGATCGTGTCGCGGTTCTCTTCGGTAGCATCGGGTTCATCGTCTTCGAAAAGGGAGTCTTCGGGTAGTTCTACTAGCTCTTCCGCAGGGAGTTCTTCGTGGAAGACGTACGTGCCTTCGCCGATTTTTAATTTGTCGCCATTTTTAAGGTGAGTGGGTTCGGTGAGCTCGACGTCATTGACCAAAACGGGATTTGTTTGGCTGAGGTTTTCGACCACGAAGCCGGAGGTTGCGCGGATGCAGTGAAGGTGTTTGCGGGAAGCTAGGGGGTCTTCGATAACAAGAGATGATTCATCGGGATCGCGCCCAATCGTCCATTCTGTCCCTTCGTCATCAAGTGTAAGTACTAGCCCTTTTAAAGGTCCATCTTCTGCAGTAAATGTCGCAACCATAATTTTAAATCCGTCTCGAAGTATTATAATCTATCCGTATTGTACGAAATTGACTAGGGAACAAGCAATAAAATTATACTTTCGGTTGGGCTTCTTCTCGCCAAAGATCTAAGGCGTTGACGAAATCTTCGACATGATCGCGAAATTGCCGATAGTCAAGAGGGAAATCAAATGTGCGTTGAAGGACGATATTTTTTGCGTCTTCATCGAGTCCGAGGGTGGCGCCGTACGTCCCCTGACCAAACAGATTGGCGAGGAGCATGCTCTCGACAAAGGCTTCCTGGTTGCCGGGAGGGACGGGAGCGACTACCGAATGGAAATAGATCACGCCATCTTTTTCGGTGAAAGTGATGGAAAGATCGACTTCCAAAGGCAAAACATAAACCCCGGGAGATTTGGGTTGCAACTCCCGGGGAAGCTCTAATTCTTTGCTCAATTGCGCTATGAATCTTTCAATCATACACTTTTATGCCTGTACCATTTTCATCGCATCTTTGTAACGTTGGATGATATCGGAGAGCTGTTGCAGCACTCTGTTGAGTTCATCCTGACCCTCTTTAGCAGCTTGTGCTGCCGATTCTTTATTGGCGAGGATCAATTGGTTAGCAGCGTCTTTAATGATTTTGGCGGCTTCAGTAGTCGCTTTGGGCATTGCAAAGAACGCTTTCACGGCTTCACCCATCGACTGGAACGTACCTTTTGCCAATTCCATCGTTGCAATACCGCCCGCTCCCCAGCCACCTTTTTCGGTAGCGTGGGGCATTCTCCAAGAGATCGCAGCGGACGCCACACCGACTAGCGCTGTTGTGACAGCACCCATGATGTGTTCCATCTGCTCGATTTTTCCAAGATCAATGCGCAGTTTTGCTGAATCCTCACTCATTTGATATGATACGTTTGCCAAATTCAATTCAATCATTTTATCGAGGCGTTTCTGCTTTTGCAGCGCTAAGTACATAGCGGCAAAGGCGTCCCAAAGGGCGACGATAGGGGATCCATTAAACCAGGTATTAGGAGTCACATCATCGGTCGTGCTGCTAGCCCCTAATTTGGGGGGAGAGAGTTGTGGCGAGCTGGGATTGCTGACAAGAAGGTCGATGTAGACGTTGCCATTTTCTCTGACAAAACGGATGTTTGGCGATTGATTGACCTCTGCTTGCGCGATGGAATCCTGGTTAATAGAGATCTCCCCGGACTTTGTCTTTAAAACTCTTTCCGTATTGCTCATCGGGAGTTCTTTATTGACGTTGCTTCCATCAGGGGCAACATTTGCGTTATAGCCATCGGGATTAATTGTTGTCATATCTCACCTCACTTACTTATTTTGTGCTCGCAAAGCAGCATCGGCGGATTCGAGATGTAGTTTTGCTGCTTCGTAAAGCTTTTGATACATAGGATCATTTTTTGAGCGCTTCATCACCATTTCTAGCGCGTATGTTGCGTATAGAGGGTTATTCATCCGGATAACGCAGTCGTAAAGGTGATAGGCGGGGATGGGGTCTACCAAGTCCAGCATGGTGGTTATTTGGTAAAAGACTGTGGCATTGGCGTAATCTTTCAGTTGGTGGTAGCAAGCGGCGACGCCGAAAGAGTAACGTGGATTAAGACCATCTTTTGGGAAAACGTTTTTAAAGACAGCTAGCGCGTCTTTGTAGCGGCCAAGGTTGTACAAGTTGTAGGCGAGAGCGTAGTACTCCTCCATCACCTCATCAGTAATTCCTAGAGATTTGTAAAGAGGACCTTCTCCCGAAAGAAAGCTACGGATAGCTTTTTCAATCGTTTTTTTATCCTCGGGGCTATGGAGAGGATGCTTTTTACAAGCCTCTTCGACCCACATTTTGATGTCGCTGTCCAAAGCGTTGATTTCTTCTTGTGTCAGCTTCATGATCTCCCCCTTATGATTCATGCGACTCGGGCGCAATCGTTAGGATTTTATCGAGACAACCAATGAGGTCTTTGTTCAGTTCACGCCAATCGCTTTCCTTATCTTCATTATAACACTTTGAGAATAAAGCAAGAAGGTGGGACACCTCTTTGTCGCTGATCCCTGCTTCGTCTAGCAGATTTGGGCCTTCCCCTTTCTTAAATTTCACCTCGTTGGGATTGCTATCTTCCGTGTCGTACTCGACGCTGAGGATTTTACGGATGGCGGGCGCGATCAATGCGGAAATGTCTTCGGCTGTGAAGTCTTCGCTTTCAACCTTTGCTGCAATTTCGTTGACGATAGCGGGGTCGATACCTGCGACATCGAACAGTTTATCCCTCATGTCGCATCCCATCGTCAAAGTGTCGTTCAGGCGAGTGAGATCTTCTTTCGGGTTTACCCGTTTGATGTCGTCGATGATCTCTTTCACTTCGTTAGGATTGTGCTTCATTGCCATTCTCCTTATCCCTAAACGGGGAACGTAAAGGCAGGATACTTGCTAGCCTGCGTTTCTTGTACTTTTTTTACAGTGTCCATTGTAACGCTAATGCCACTAACGATGGCGTCGATGACAGCGCGGATCGCTTTTACAATGGCGCGGATTTTGATGTTATCGGCTTCAAGTTCTGCTTTAAGGATTGCTATTTGTGCCAAGAGAAGCTCTCGAGAAACCCCCACGCCCGTAGATGCCAGTGTCATCACTGCGGAACTGTAACTGATCACTTTGATGGCAGTGTTGATTCTGCTTTCCAGCTTTTGAGCGGATGCCACGCCGCTGGCCGCAGCTTCAACGACATCGGCAGCCATCTTTTGAGCATCTGCAAGTGCGCTTGTCGCTTGTTTGGAGAGTTGAGTGATCTCCTCGCCCGCTTTAAGCAATTCGGGTTTGCTCATCGCTTCCATGCTCAAACGTCGAGACAGCTGCACAGTCACTTCTTGCACCTCTTTCATCTTATCGGCAACTTGGCGTGCTAGACGTTCAGCTTCGGCGATTGTTTCAGCATTGGGAGTGTTTTTCGCGTTTTTGGCAGCCTTAGCGGCTTGCTCCATGACTGTTTTTAATTCGTCAGTCGCTCTTTGAAGCTGTTTCAAAAGCGCGTTTGCTTCTTTGCTGGCGACTTCCATGATAACACGTTGGAACCGAACCAGGAACGAGCCTAGCGATTTCACAGCTTCCATAACGATTTTACCGACTTCTTTGACAATAGCCATGATTCTAGTGGCCATTTCTCCGAAGCTTCCGACTAAGGAGAAGGATGCTCCGCCCATTGTAGCAACGATGATGGCGATTTCGATGAGAATGGTAATGACAATCGACATGATCATCGCAATTTTATCCGCCTTGCTTTTTGAGATTCCGCCGTTTTGCAGAAAGTCGGAAATGCTCGCCGATAGTCTTTCCGTAAACACTTGCGCCATCATGAATGGTCCGCCTAAAATGAAGCTAAGGGCAGTGAGATAGAAGTTTGCAATCGCTTTAAAGATCGATTTTAGCACCGAAGGGATGCCCATGTTGTTGATGGTTTCCGTGACTTTTTTGACGAGTTGTTCAAAGAAGTTTGTCCCCGATACCTGCTTCTGAATAGCTAATGCAACGCCGATAGGTCCCATAAAGATCGCCATAAACACCGACATGATCGCGTTCATTTTAGCTGCATCTTTTGCTTTTTTGCGCGCTTCATCAGCTTGATGCTGCTGCATTTTGATGCGATCTTGCTCGGCTTCGCAGGTGGCGATAGCCATATTTTTAGAAACAATGGAGTCGGCAGAGGCAATCACCATCAACGACTCCGAAAATTTATTTAATGCATCACCAATGGCTTTTAAGTAGCTGGCGTAGGCGACGCGGTCAGATCCCAAAGGCATCTGTTGCACTACTGTCTGCACCGTGGCGATCATCTCTTCCGCAGCTTGTACTCCGTCCATTTGAGTCTGTACCTGTGCGCGCTGTTTGATCACTGCAGGGTCGTTCAGGTTGCGTGTTTTAGGATTCCAGCTGGCAGGGAGGTCGTACGCTTTGATTACCTCGGCTAAAGCGCTGCCTTTGATCATCTCAAAAAGAGCTTTGATCTCTTTAGGGATGTTTTCCGTTTGCTGACCGAGAGCGGTTCGTAAAAGCGCTTTTTGCTCTTCAGTTAGGGGAGGAGACTGGCTTGCCAGTTTCGCTTCAAAAGCGTCTTCGAAGCGTCCTAGCAGCATCGAATTAAAGAATTCGGTGTCCATTTTGGGTGTGAACGATGCGGGGTATCCTGTCTCTTTCGTAAACAGCTCCTGAGCATATGCCTTTGTCTTTTGAAAGAGCGATTCCATCTCTTCCGCAGTTCTTCCTGCCGGAACGGGAGGCATAGGGCCGTCGGGATTGTTCAAACGGAAGCGGACGTAGTTGAATTCAGTGGTGCCCATGGGAGGAGTCGTATTTTTGATCATGGCTTCGAACGATTCGGCAAAAGCGGATGAAAACTCGTAGCTCGCTTGAGCGTCAAAACTGGAAGAGTTTTGAGCGACTTGATAGTTTGAAGGGGCTAATTTGAGTTGATCGAACTGTTTTTCGGCTTTTGCTTCGAAAGATTTCAACAGTTTTTGCATGGCTGCAGGGAGATCGCTTTTGGGGAACTGCTCGGGGTGGTAGTAAGCCATCAATAGATCTGTTTTTTGTTGCGCTGTGAGCTTTTTGTCGTTGTTGAGAAGGTTTTCAAAAATCTGATTTCTCTGTGCTGCTAGCTCGGCATCCGCTGCTGCGGTGTCGGGTTGTTCGGGTGTATAGGTGCTGTCTCCCGAATTTGTTCTCGCATACTCCAACGCCTGCTTCTGATAGCTTTGCGCCAGTTTTGCAGCGTTGCTGAAGCTGCCGCTTAATTTTGCGTCGGGATGTGTGAGCGCGAAATTGACCATTTCCGGCATTTTTCCGTTGTTGACTAATGTGTTTAATTTCTCTTGGTACAGCTGCTCGGCGGTCAAAGGGACCTGAAAATCGGACACATTGGCCATCGCCTTATCAGTTGTTGTAGGAAAGAGCTTTGGTAGCGAAGCTACAGGGTCGATGTCTGGTGGAACGTAACTTTGAGTGCCCTCCGCTCGTGCCATCGTATCGGCATTATTGGGTTTTGACGTCGCAGCGGCAGCGCTAGGAGTCGTACTTCCAGTTGTTCTGGCCGTTTCTTGCACTTGCGGATTGTAACTTTGCGAACCGGATAATCCTGAAGTCATGCTGGTCTCCTTATTTTGCCTTGTTCAATACCCCGGTTTCTTCCAAATCTTTTCTCAAGCTTTTCAATGTCATTACGGCACGGTCTTTGATCACTTGATGAGCGGGGTTGTTTTCAGCACGTTTTACAACTAATTCTAATGCTACTAACGCTGCAAGCTTGTCTTGAATTTGAATGTAGCAGTCCGACAGATGATACAGCGCCAAGGGGGACTTTTTATCGAGAGCCGCAGCCATGGTGTACAGCTCGATAGCGTTGCGGTACTCTTTTAATAGATGCATGCAAGCTCCAAGCCCAAACGTGAATTTCGATTGTGTGGGATCGAGCATGACAAGAAGCCGGAACATTTGCGCAGACTCGGCATATTTACCGGTATTGTAGAGGCGATAAGCCTGAGAATACATTCCCTCGACCGCTTCATCCGTCAGCCCTAATGCATCTTTAGGGGGGATCGCTCCTGCCACAAAACCGTGGTTCTTTCCGTTGTTCATTTCAAACTCCTCCTGCGGTCAATTGCCTGCTATTAGCGGAAGATTGCTGTGTTGATCCCTGAAATTTTCGAAATGAGCGTATCAAACAAGTTTTTGAGCTGATTTAATGTGTCTTGTAATGATTGCAATCCGGTCTGCTGATTTTTAATCTCGTCGGTGACCATCGATCGATTCGATCTCAAGGTCTCGGTTCTTGCCGAGTTCCTACGGTTCATATCGTCACGTGCTGCCGATTCTTTTTTGTCCTTGTCCGGGTTGGTGCTGCCGCTGATGGTAGGGGAGTCGGTATTCCGTACGAAGGTGTGGACACTTGACATCTCATCACTAATTGCGTTTTGCCATGGCACCAGGATGTTTTGCACTTTGTCGGCTTTGACGATGGCGAGGCCTTGCAGGCTCTCTGTAAGCTTTGTAATCAGCCGCAAAACGATATCAACGGTCAAAATCCCTTGGAATCCCGAAGCATTCAACGGGTGGTTGGGGTCAAACTGCGCCTTTTCTCCTTTATTGATATAATCTTGTTCAGGAGTTATCGGCGGATTGGGATCCAGGAGTTTTGCTCCTACCCATGGCGGCGTTGCTGTATTTGTTGTATCGGTCATAAAATTCTCCCTTCATCTAGGGTTATTATCTGCCTGCAATGCCTCTAGCATAAGTTTTGATGTTGTCGGTCGTGGTTTTGAGGATCTCGTTGGCAGATTTGTAATATTGTTCCATAATGTTTAAAAAACGCTGCAATGTCTCTGTCGTTGTGTTCATAAAACTTGTTGTCGCGTTGGTGGCGCTGTCCAGGAGTTGACTGATTTTTCCTCCCCCCGTCGCGCTTTGCCCATTGATTCCGTATCCATCCATCGCCCATGCCTTCCAACCTTCAAAATCGGCCGCAGAATTGGGCATCGAATCGTAAACGGCTTGCAATTTTGCGTACATGCCGTTGGGGTCGGCTTTTTGGTCGTTTGTCATTTGTCCATCTAAGCTTGTGAGAACGGTTTCCAGGTTTTGTTTGTAAACCATCATCGAATTCGCCCAGCTTTGGAAATCAGGGCTGTTGGCAGTCCACGCTACACCGTTGTAACCGAACTGGTTAAACAGGTTGTCTTTCTTATATTTGTCGTAAGCATCGGTGACTTGGTTAAAAGCTTTTTCATAAGCGTCCGGATTGTCATACTTTTTGTCGTACGTAAACCCTTGCCCATATCCTTGTTGATACTGTCCGGTGTCAGGGTTAAAGTCTTTGGCAAAATCTTCGAAAGTGAGCTGTGGAAGCTGAACGACAGCATAATTACGCATTGCGGTGATGTCTTTTAATGTGTTGACGGCATTGTCAGTGGAAGAGAGCGCGGCTTGCAATTGCGATAGCTGCACTGTGATCATTTGGTTCCCAAAGCGGATGTAGACAAGCTCGACGTACGCGTTTAGTGTGTGGTCTTTTGAATCCCAACTGATGTTTGGATCATTTGTTACATTTGTCGTCATAGTTCCCTCTTAATTCGGGTTATTGTTATACAATCCCTACAAATTAATTTTAGATCTTATCTGTTTTGTTGCGCAATAGTATTACTGTTAATATTTCATTAAATCTGTACATCGATACTCTTTTTAAAGTTAGAAGGCTCGTTTTTCTGGTACATAACTCCGGTCGCTCCCGAGTACAAGATGTTATTTGCCGGATCCATCAATGCCTGGGCAAATGCATACAATTCCACCTTCGGCGCTAGATAAACTTCCATCCGATCTGCCAACTTGGAGCGCTCCTCTTTCGTCGCTGCTTTCTGGGAATTACTGATGCTATCACGCAAAATGTTGATCACAGAAGTGTGATTATCCCCAAACAGCAGGGTTGTTAATTCATGGGAAAGCTCGTGGCTAGGGACAACACCTAGCTCTTTACGAAGGAGACGTATCGTGTCGTTGCTGACTTGATCCTTCAAATCATCCGCAGTCACCGGAGTTTTGCCAGCCGATTTCTGTGTCGGTTTCGAAGTAAAATCGTTCAAATGACTTAAAACAAGGTTCGCTTTTGCCAACGCATCTTCCGGTTTTACTCCCGTCAGCTGAAATTCTTGCACAAGTTCGTTGCGGAATTCCTTCTGCGACGAAATCTTTGGATTGTTCAATAACACGTTGTTGACAGCTTTGGTGATGGAGACGTCGGTGAATAGCGGATCGGCCAGCACGAGCTTATCCAAAGCGGGTTTATTGAGCGCCTGAAGCAGTTCAGGGTGGGCAATCTCATCCTGTAAAATAGAAATGGCTGTAGAAGCGAGCTGATCGCTTAGTTTTGGATCGACATTTTGCTCGCGCAACGCCGACGCAATCGCCTGTTGCAGTTGCTCGGGATTGGCTTTTTTGGATGCGACAACAGCTTTTGCGATCGCTGCGAAGATTGTTTTTTCCGATTCCACCGCAGATTTTCCGGTTTGCTGCGTCAAAACTTGTGTGAGGGTCGTTTTAACTTGTTCTTGCGAGACGGCGTCGTTAAGGGCGTCTCCAACTGTTCCTTGAGCAGGTTGTTGCAGCAATGCGTTGATTTCAGGGTGTGCCGTTCCCCCTGCTGCAGCAACCATCTGTTTTACAAGATCCGGAGTTCCAAGAGCCTTTGCGGCTTGAAATAGGGTCATAAGGGCACCTGTTAACTGCAGGTCACCTACGGTTTTATTAACAACTGTGGGTGTAGGGGTGATGCCGGCCTCGTTTAAGGTTCCGTTAACGCCATCTTCATAGATTCCGAAATTGGATAGTTTTTGCAGTTCATTTCCAAAACCTACCGTAGTGGCAATTTTAGAAGCGCTTTTGTCGGGTGTGATTTGATTTAGATTGTCTCCCAATAGCTTAACAGCAGCTTTTCCTGCAAAGATACCGGATGAGACCAAGTACTGTGCCGATACCATTTTCAAAATGGACTCTGCAGTGGCTTGCTGAGCTTTCGTGAAAGTCGATTTTTGATCCGCCGGAACGGTTTGCGTGACATACTGGGCGAATAAGTTCAGGTAATCCGTGCCGGAAGGGGTTCCATTACTTTGATTGGCAGTTGCAAGCCTGTTAGTAGCTGCTTGGACAGCTTCTTGCTCGACCATAGGATTTGTAGAAATTTTGTTGAGCTTCAGTTTGTCTTGGTAATAATCGACTGACGCTTGATTGGCGCTAAGGAATGTGGACATATTTTTGAAGGCGATATAAAGGAGGTCGAAAGCGCTGTCAATCATCACTTGAATCAGCTCGTTTTGCGCTTTGATGTCCGCAACGGGTGCTGTAGCGGAAAATGTTCCAAGAGCTGCAGGACGAGTAAAGCTCGCGTCTGTTGGGGGAGGGTCTGCAGTAATTTTTTGCCAAGTGTATCCTGCAACGGTAATAGCAGTAGGTTGTGGTGGTGGCGCTATGCCGCCGCCTCCGGCTGCTGCCGCCAAACCATTATATTGATTGAGCATGTCAGAAAGCGTTTTGATCTGGTCGCCGAATTTTTGAACGAAATTAGTGTTGTAGTCGGCGACGACGTTAGCGAGGTTGGCATTTTTTTGATCGACATACCTGTTATAATTGTCGACCGTAGTGAGATAGGTTGCGTTGGCAGCGGTCTGTGCTGCGTTTGCTGCATCGAGATCTGCTTGTGTCGCATTTCCGTTAGCTAACTTCTCTGTTACATCAGTAACGGCTGCTTTTGCGTCATCTAAAGCCTTTTGAGCGTCTTGCACCGATTTAATGGCAGCTTTGTCTTGCGCACTGTACAACAGATCGTTGTAATGGTTGATTTGTTGATTCAAAGAATCGACTTGAGAGGCGTATTCTGTTTGGATGGAATCGCTAAAGGCGTCAAGTTTGTTCGCCCACTCGATCAAAGCGTTCAACGCCATCACGTCCGCAAAAACACTTTGATTGAATTTTTGCGCAATTGCGATGTCGTTTATATCGTCGTCATAAGAACTTTCGGTGAACTTACGGATCACTTCCATCATGACTTGGGAGTATTCGGAAATAGAGATTTTCCCGTCCGGTCGAGACAGTGAAGGCGTGGACGGACTAGCGACAGTGCCCAAAGTGGTGGTTGTGTTAGCAGCGGCGGGTGCGATATCGGATTGATAGTAAGAAGTGTCGGCAGGTTGGATGGTATCGGTCGTGACTCCGGGGGTGGTGGGCGTCACGGCGTTAGGATCTTGGATGCTGCCAGTATTATTTACTGTTGACATAGCAAACTCCTTTAATTTCAACTAACAATCTTTATATCTTAATTATATAATTGTTTTAATTGTGTCGTCTACAGTAAAGTTAATTGGACGAAAATTCGACGGATTGGACGGGGCCAATGGTGTCAACTTAAGGATTTATGTCGACCTTTCAGGCCTCCGATGTTTTATCTGGGTCT
>CAMFKA010000056.1 GCA_945957185.1 uncultured Chlamydiaceae bacterium
CGTTAATCCGGTACGTTGAAAAACAAAAATCTTGCCCCAGTTCGATCATGGTCTCCAAAATTAAGTGAAAGTCATCTAGGTTTCCTAATAGGTTAAAAGGGAAAAAAATAAGAGTCTTTCCTTGTAATACAGGGAAATTATCTCTCGTAATATCGTTTATGGAGAAGACATAGGCACAGGCCTTGCTTTGAAAATTCTTTTTCTTAATAACAGAGTTAGACTCCTCGACATAACGAGGATTGATATCGATGCCATAGAATTTTCGACCAAGCTTTGAAACATCTACAGCACGTTTTGATATTCCACAACCTACCTCAAAAAGAGTGTCGTATTTATTGAGCATTTGTTGAAGAACAAAGCGATTTTCCTCATTTAACAATGATTTTATCCCTTCGTTATAAGAAGCCGGATTCATAATCATTTCACCGCTAGGGGTGTGGTAAAACAAAGCTTTGGAATTTTCTTCCACCGCATCGCATAGTAATGAAAACATCATCGAAACTAATATAAGAAATGAACAACGACATAACATAAATAGACATCCTTTGTAAAATAAGGATATGGTGGAAAAGTCATAAATGACTTGAGCGGGCACCGCAACGGTTTATCAATTGCAATGACCGCTTTGTTACATTAAAACAATATAACACCGTTATCAACTCTGGAATCCACTCCAAAGGGGACATACTTTCCTTCGTGTGAAAATGCCAACACATGATGATCGAGCTCGGGATCAGTAACACACTCTCCTTTCAGATTGATCAAAACAGGCACTTGCGTTCCTTCGATCTCCTTAGCGATGTTTGAATCGATATCCGTGATCATTGACTTTTTAGTCCCTAATTCACCTAAATCAAGCGTCGCATGATAAGAGTTGCTACCAACACTTATGGGGCTCAATTCTGTAATTGTTGCACAACGCACATCTGCAGCGGCAAAAGTATCGTAAACAATTTGTGGTTTGACTTTCCCTTCATCATCCGTAGACAAACGTAGACCTAACTCCACACTACGTTTACGGGTGTTTAAGAGAAATACATGACCATTGGCATCGGGAAACCCTACAATCAAAATTTCGGAGTTAAAGCCGGCAATCTTTCTTGGAGGAAGATTAGTCACACAAAGAACTGATTTTTCAAAAAGCTCTTCCACTTTATAGTTATAAGGCAGTTGCGCAGAAGATTGTTTAGTTCCGGTAGCTCCAAAATTCACGACTACTTTGTATGACGGGTTTCGAGCTTTCGGAAATGTCTCTACTTTCGTAATTTGTCCGATACAAAATTCAATTTGAGAGAATGCAGAAAAACAGATGGGTACCTTTGCTTGTGATACTAATGAGGCCATAAAAGCTCCTTGTTAATGTGTAAACGAGTAATTGGTTTGCAAAGGTAGAGGAATCGTGCTGCTTTGTCAAATGTTTTTTATAAAACATGGCTTAAGCACCAATCTGAGTGATCTTAAAGATCTATTAATCAAGTGTTTGCAGAATTAAAAAAATTATACTACAATTAATAAAAATTAATGTGATGACTCACTGAATAAGCTTATTTGTGCTTTCAAAGATAAAATCCTGCTGACAGCTTCATCAACTCTCGTTTCTAAAATTCTTCCCTCTACAAGAGCTTCTAAAATAGCATGATGAATGGTAGCAACCTCTTGAGGGGACAAAACGGTCGATTGTATAGAACCCTCCAACCTTCTACCCCCAAGCAAAAGAACATCGCAGCCCGCGTTCAGTGCTGCTATAGCTGCCTCCGCAATATTACCATTAGTTTCACAAAGAACCCCTGCCATTGTCAGTGAATCTGAAATGATGACTCCTTTAAAGCCCAACTCCTCACGCAGGTACGACAACGTCCTTTTTGATAAAGTAGAACAGTGGTCTGAATCCAAGGCCGGTACCATCAAATGCGCTGTCATAATAGCTTCGGTTTGATTAACCAAATGTTTAAATGGAACCAGCTCGTTACATTCCATCTCAGCAAGGCTTTTGTCGATGACGGGAAGCGAATAATGAGAGTCGCTCGCAGTATCGCCATGACCAGGATAATGCTTTAATGTCGTTGCGATGCCGGCAGCATGGAACCCCTCAAGTACCACTTGTCCAAATTGAGTGACTAGGTGAGGATCACTTCCGTAAGAGCGTGAGCCTATGACCGGATTGTTTGGATTCGAATTCACATCTACAACGGGAGCTAAATTTAAATTAATGCCCACACCCCCCATCTCCAAACCCATGAGAAACGCCATCGATTTAGCACATTCAAAATCCCCTTGCGCACCTAATGCCCCTGCGCCCGGAAAAGCAGTAAATCCCTCTCCCTTTAATCGCGTTACAACACCTCCCTCCTGATCCACAGCAATTAACAATGGTATCTGTGTAGAGCTGTCTCGAGCAAACTCTTGCAGCCCATTGCTCAACGTTTGCACCTGACAAGGTGAGTGAAGCCCATTTGACGCGTTATAATAGATGATTCCTCCAACATGCGTTTCTTGGATAAGTGCTTTTGCATCGTCATTAGCTTCTAAGCCAATAAAGCAAGGCATCAAAAGTTGACCCACTTTCTCTTCTATAGTCATGTGATCGATCGAAAACCCACAAAGGGTAGAAACAAGAAATAAAACACCTATAAAACTAAGCCCAGGAATGCCCATAATCTACCTCACTTTCGGAATGGATATGATGCAGCAAATATTGATTCCCAAAAATAACAAATTTTGTTTTCCTCAATTTTCATGCAATTAAACGAAGTGTGGCCAAAGTTGAAAAATTTTCGTTCTTCTTACTTTTTGATAATAGGGTATGCAGCATTGCTATTGTGCTCGGCATCTCTCTCTGCAATATGCTCAACAAGATCACCGACAGTAGAAGCAAAAGCCGGTTATTTCCTATTCACCGACTCCAAAATGCGGAAAGTGTATCGTCAAGGGGGAGTAGACCTTCAAGTCTGTGGATCATACCCTGTTTTCCAATGTATGAATCGAATACAGTTAGCAGTTTATGGGGCTGTAGAGTATCTCTATTGCAAAGGGCATTCACTAAGTGCTCATCAAGGGACATCTTTTACAGCGGTACCGGTCAATCTAGGAGTTCAATCAAGTGCTTACTTGACTCCCTGCATGCGTTACTACATCACTTTGGGCCCTCGTTTCTTCTATTGCAGACAACGTAATCACTCGGATGATGTCAGCAAAAGCAATTCAAGGAATGGGGTGGGAGCATTTGCAAACGTGGGCATGAATTATAACCTGAGCGAGCGGATATTTCTTGATCTCTTTTGCGAATATTCGTACGCACAAACTCATTTTCATACAAAAAAAGCCGAAGTTTATACCCGATCTATCCAAATTGGTGGCTTCACCTTTGGCGGCGGCTTGGGCTACAGCTTCTAATTTTTTTATTATGAATGAATATGTGTCGCTACAACGGCATTAAGCTCAATCTTTCCGTCATAAAGGTGATAGTACCGGTTTGAGCCCCCCGGATTAGCTTCATAAACCAAACGACCGCTCAATAGCCCCGTGTCAAGCTTTAAAATGAGATAACTTTTCCCTTTCCAGAATTTTTGAGCGACATGATCAAGCTGATCTTCAGTCGCAAGATGAATAAAGTCATTGTCGATAAAGGAACAGACCACCTCACCATCAAGCAAACTTTCTTGCCACTCTTCGGGTGAAACAATTTTATATAAATAGTGGGGAGTGTGATTATTTTTCATGTATAGAATCGAACCTGAAGTCCTATGGGTCAAAAGGGAGCTTTACGGGAGGCTTAGACAGTTCTGTGATCATCGGACCTACAAGGGTCGGAATGTCGATAATAAACTTCTCAATGGTATCTTGAGAGTCCACTTTCTCATAGACTCTTCGTGCAAGCTGATAGCTTACAATCCCTTTGGGCACTTTGGAATAGACGAAAACATTATGCTCCAAAAAAAGCTCTTTTGAAGGTGTTCCAAGATTAGAAATAAGAAAATCAACTGCAACCAACCCATTTTGGGGGTTACTTAAAATTCGTCCATTGGCGACAACATCTCCCTCGGCTTTCTTTTTCAGGACGTTATCTAGCACTTCCTGTGTGGTAGCTGTCAAATCAATATCTGTTCCGGGGATAAACCGAACAGCAAACAAGAGTCTCCAATTATCCCACGTTTCTCCTTGAGGGATATATTCAGCAATAAATCCTTGTTGTGCATTCCCTTGCTGATCTTTGAGAGTAAGTTCCTGATTCATCAACACTATTTTTTCTGGCAACGGAGCAGCCCAAGAAACACTGCAAAGGCATAGAGCAAAAACAAATGCAAAAACGAATTTTTTCATTTTAAATATTCCTGTTAATTTGTCTGATAGAGTTTAAGGCACTATAATGGTTGGGAGTCTGTTTAGCAATTGCTGTTTGAAATCTCTCCAATCATCTACCAGCACATCAAGTTCAGTCTGTGGAAGATTGAGAACTCTTGTAACAGCCGAAAAATGACTGTCGAATACTATATCAGACTCATTCTGGAACGTTCTTTTGAGAGCTAAATATCTCTCTTTCAATCTAAAAAGGTCTGTTTGGTCTTCTTTCGTAAAAATTGTGAATTCTATCAATAGATTAAAGGGAGAATTATAATCGTGTGGAAAGTTTATGGGCGTATTATCTACTTCAAGTGTTTGCTTCATCGCTTCCACAGTACTACCAATGTCAGTTTTCAACAACCCAAATACCCTAGATAAATGATTTGCTTTAATAACATCATAAATGATGCCTCCTATAGACGACACAATAGTAAAAATGTATCCAAAAGCACCTTCAGGAGCACCGGCTTCTATACAAGGGTTTCCATTTGGGCAGTGCCAAGGCACATTAGGATTACCTGTTGAAGTGCAATTAGAAATTGTGTAGCAATGATGTTCAGCCTCATTGCCCGCATGAATCATATAGATTCCGGAACCCAAGATTGCAAGAGCGACAGAATTGATAAGGACGAGTTGTAGTATTAGTCCATTTTTTTCTTTTTTTAATTTCTCTTTGTTTTCTAAAGGTACATTGTCACCAGAAACGGCGTGATAGTGCACTGAGGATGAAGGAACCGACGACATATAAACCCCTTTGATATTGAGTAACCGCACATCTTATAAATATGCAAACTTCGAGTCAAGATAATCGGAGGGCGGGTTCTTATTCTGATGACGTTTCTGCAAACTGGAAGCCGGCGGCTAACAAAGTGTCTTCAAAAGACTGTATTGTATGCAATTGAGCTAGAAATTTTCTGTCAATTTTCTCTTCCAGAACCTTTGCTACAAGCTTGGCTTTGAGTCCTCGACACGATTTAAGCAAAAAACCTTCCATAAACTGATCTTTTATTTCCATAGGAATAGTATAATAGAGATACAAATACTTATTTACATTTCTGTCGAACAAGCTTGGGGCACTCTGTTCAGAAATTAACTTGATATCTTCCGGTGTCATTTCCTGGTTGTATGATTCCGCCAATAGCGTATAAATTTGATTTTCTGTCATGGGGGATTTAAAACCGTGGGCTATAAAAAGTTGCTCTCCATCTTGATTATCACCCATATAGATAACGTTCCAACCAGATGCAAAACCCGCGGGGTGTTTATTTGCATAATGAGTTACGCCTTTAAAATGGCATTCTTCTCCGACCTTCAACGGACGCCTACCTTCTCGGCCGTTATATCGCTTGCGCGCTGCAGAAGTATAGTCTGAGAAGAGATAAATGGGAGAAAGTGGATCCGTAATACCTCTTTGAGTTATGACCAGACGGCTTATATCCAAGGAAAATAACACGTCAAATTTTTCAGGTCCAATGACATCCAAAAGACCTTTATAATACGCTAATTGCGTTGCATTCCCACAATCTAACACCGAAGGTCCTGCTATCAGAGCATTAACCGCATCGGATGCAGATTTACCTTCTTTTAAATGAAATGTGTAACGACCTGTTTTAATAAAATATTCCGGAGATGCATAACCAGTCCAGTACTCTTCGGGCATGTTTTCAGCTTTTTGGGATAAATACTCTTTTAAATCTGTGGGGTACCAAACTCCTGTAAACTCCTGTTGAGAGTTAGACATCATTTCGGTCATTGCGCTGATCACAGCTTTTGATAAACGCGTTTTTACTTCTAATATTCTTTCATCGGAAATTGGCTTTGACAAGACCGAAATTTGAGGAACGGGGTCATCAATCAACTCGCTTCCTTTAGAGGAAAACATCAGAGATCCCTTCGATACATATTTAGGAATACTCGAAGTAGAAGGCTCGCTTCCACTCGGGAACGGGGAGAACTGAATTAAATAATGACCCTCAGGACTCCTCTGTTCTTTAACGATTGGGTACCAACCATAATATTTAGAAGCTCTTTTCTTATTATAAAGAACCCTTCCAATGTCTTGGATAGTGCTTTCTCCTAAATTCTTGATAACAACGAGTTTTTCCGTCCCTTGAAACTCAATTACTGCGTCGCTGTTTAATGACTTAACGGCTTCATAGATCAAATTTCCCGTATTAACTGCGGCGGCCCCAAAGCCTTGTCTGGAAACGTTCAAAAAATCACTCGTATTCATGAAAATAAACCTAAAATATATAAATTAAGGAAATTATATCATCAATAGACTATAAAGTCAATCAAAAGCTAGCAATCAAGGTTTGCGTTTAAAATTTTTGATAGCATTCTCAACAAGATCAATGTAGTATTTATCACACTTTATTGCCTGCAATGTATCAACACGTACAATTTGTCCTGATTCCACGAACTCTTCGATCGGGAGCAGCTCTCCGGTTAGCGCATCAATCGTTGCGACGATATTTTTATGAGAATCATGCTCATCAATGTTATCGTCGAAAAAAATAAATAAAGTGTCGTTGTCTTCTCTATTTACATAAAAAGGCTTTCCTTGTTTGGCTGTCATTCCTCCCGCCATCCAAAAATTCCAGTCGTCGCGAATCACGCAGTTTTCTACCTGTTTCAATTCTTGATAAATAGCTAAGGGATCATTGATAGAGGCTTTTCCCTCAAGGTAGAGATGCCCTTGTTTGAAAAATGCTTTTCCAGAGAAAAACTCCTGATAGACGCTGTTGATCTGATCGCTAATTTCATGAACATCATCACCAAAGCTCCGTAAGACAATCGAATACGAGAGGTTATGCTGTTCCAGATAATCGATGAGCGTAAAAAAAGAGGAAAATATTGAAGTAGGTGCATCGTTTAGCTTGGACAATAACATTTCATACTCTTGGAAAACGGTTGGATACAGAGGATGATCAAGACGATGAAGGATTTCCAAAAAGTGATGGATGTAGTACTTTCGTTGTAATTTTAGTAACTGGTTTTCCTTGGGACCTGGAACCAAAAATGTATTCACATAGTTTTCAAAAGAGAGCGGAGTTGTGATTAATCGATCCCAACACGCCTCGTATTTTTCTGCTAAGAGTTCATTTAGTACATTGTCCGTGGATTTGTTAGTGGCTTTGTCGCTAGCGATCAATGTCTTATTAATGTCAAAAAATAAGACCAGATGCGGCTGCTCTTGTCCACAAAGAGCCATTGTAAAAACCCAACACGCAAAAATTATTTTTTTTATCATTTTTTTACCCTCTATTTTTTTCTAGAGTTTAAAAATAACACAAATTCTTATATTAAAAATAATTATAAAATGCAATGATGGATATAAGGAAAAGTTATACCGAAATACCTTCAAAAATTGGATTTTGGCTTTGAGAAAGCCCCGGGGTTGAATGATCGCAAGTGACCCCATATTTCTAATATTAGGTCACTTGCGATCGTTCAACCGCGGGAGCTTTCTCTTTGCCAAAATCCAATTTTTGAAGGTGTTTCGGTATATATGGAACAAGACATAAATCTGTTTTATCTAAAGTGCTTTTACGAC
Organism: uncultured Chlamydiaceae bacterium; assembly: GCA_945957185.1. GTDB lineage: Bacteria > Chlamydiota > Chlamydiia > Chlamydiales > Parachlamydiaceae > CAMFKA01. The sequence continues at coordinate 7,898 of CAMFKA010000056.1, forward strand.
GCTGCTCTTATGAAGAGTGTTTCAGAGTCGGCACGTCGTAATTTTGTTTCTCAACCAGCAGTGAGCCAGGCAATTTCAAAATTAGAAAAAATTTTGAAAGCAAGTTTATGTCACCATAAAAAACAACAGTTTGAGCTCACAGATAAAGGAAAAATAGTTTTTGAGAAAGCAAAGGATGTTTTTGCTTCTGTCAGAGCTCTCCGAGATGCGCTTGATTATTTTGAAAACAAACCAAGCATGCCTGTGTATTTTGTCACCACTCACAGTATCGGTTTATCCCTTCTTCCTGACTTCCTCCCTCTATTTCAAGAGCGCTATCCAGAAATTGAAATCCATTTTCTTTTTGGAGGCATCTCTCAAATTAAAGGATGGTTAAAGCAAGGAATTGCTGAATTTGCATTGCTCTTAGCAAATTCCGATCTAAGTGGATATACTTCAATGGACATATATGAAGGGTCTTTTTGTCTATTTAAACACAATAAAGAGCTTCGTTCGCTAAATGATGTAGGGGTATACGTGGAAAATGAAAAGGGGTTGATGGTCGCTGAATTTATGGAGAAATATAAAAAATTACACAAAAGAGAGCTTCCAATCCGCGCTGAATTGAATAGCTGGGAGTTTATAGCACGCAGTATGAAAAACGGCAAAGGATATGGATTTATCCCTGATTTTATCACGAGCAAAGAACGATATTCCTATCTAAAACCTCATGAACGACTCAAAATTCCTTATAAGCTTGCTGTCATATCTTCCAAAGGCACCCCTCTTTCTTATTCAGCCGGTGAGTTTATAAAAATGCTAAAAGATCACCTTAAACCTCTTGAATCTTGATTATACCGAAACACCTTCAAAAATTGATTTTTGCCGTATTTCTTCTGTATCACAGATGACTGATAGCTCTTCTATTGCTGAGGGGAGGGTCTTTCTAGCCCAACAGCTGTTCATTGTCATTTTTTTAGCTAACTGGAAAGTGTTCACATAAAAATGTTTGAACAATTGATGATCGTTAGCTAAGTCGGTGAGATTTTCAGCGGTTACAGTTAACACAGAAATGGTGTCTATGTTTAACATAGCTAGCAATGTGTGACCCAAAGCAAAGACTTCGCGAGCTTTCATGATCATCGCCATCCCCTCGTGATCATGTGTAGAGCGCATTTTATGGACTATTGGATCATCATCTAAACATCGGTACTCATCGATATAAAGCTTATAATCAAGTTGCATCATGTCATCAAGAGTTTTAACAAGACCAAAATCGATTAACTTTAATTTTACCTTGTCATTCTTAATGCTACCTAGAATGTTATTTTCTGTAATGTCTCCGTGAAAGATATTTTTAAGGGGGTATTGGAGATTATTCAAAAAATTCACTAATTCCATGATCTTAATAAAGCTTCGAAAAAGAGAAAGACGCTGTTGAGGACGCATTTCTTCCCTAGCGAGTCTTTTGACGTTGATTCCATAATATTTTTCGACTCTCCCCCCAACTAAATAGCTTTTTTGCTCAGTTAAATAATTTGGAGGGATCACGAAGAGTGGCGGTGATGGCAGGCCGACGATTTTTCCGAATGCTGCACGCAACATTTTGAGAACAAATTCTTCCCTGTAGATTGATAGTAAGCGCCAATCGAGGTTCCTGGTATGTTTTTTATGGAGGTATTTTAAGACTACGTTTTTGCCCGTCGAAAGCTTAATGGCGCTTTGAGCAATGCTAAAAGCCCCCTTGCCTATCCACAAATTACTCTTCTCCGCTTGTTTCCTATTTAAAATACCGGACCACCAGAGTAACTCCTCTTTTCCTTCATCATCGATAAAAGCAATTAAGTTGACGTTGCCGTGTTTAGTTTCGGAACGTAAGTTGTGAGGTCTTCCTTTATGACATTCAAGAATGATTGCGGAAAGCAAGTACATTTCCCGTAGAGCATCGTCTTTTAGCTTAATGGGAGAGTTAGCGCTCTCTATTATCCAGTGATGAGCACCCGAATAAGTAGTACGGTCTTTCAAAAAGCTTACGAATTTCGGATTTTGAATCATGCTTTCTAAAGCATCGTTTGGACCGTCATGTAAAATGGAACGCGCAAGAGGAGTGATCCAGGGATGAGGTTTCCACTCGGGATTCGAATCACCAAATTGAGCGGTAAAGCCTTTTTCGGTAATTTTTGCGCGACAGAACAATTTAAAGTAACTGTTTGAATTTGGAATCTGTTGTATCGGGATCCAAGTGACTTTTTCAGGTGTTTCAGAGAGAGATTTAGTCACCTTTCCGAGTTCGTGACGACGAATTTTATTCCACAAAGCATTGTGATCCATTAAATCAGAGAAGAATAGATCGCTAGTAAGATCAGGGGGAGTGTATTGTAAGGTGAAAGTTGACTCTGTAGCAACATCTCGTAGCGTATGAGTGGGAGATTTGTTATCAGGAGACCAAAGCTGGCAGCTGATTTTATTGTCCTCGTTCCATGCAGCGAGGCAGTATTGTGAAGCAAACTGGATATGGGATGGACTGAACACTTGAGGTGTTCCATTGTAGAGATGCAGATAAATTTGAGCTTCCACGAACAGTTGTTGTATGCCGCGAGTTGACCGATGTTTTGTGCAAGCTATTGGGTAGGTGGTATGTTCACGAAGAAAACGATTTTTGAGTTCTTCATCGGAAAGAACCGGAGGCGAGTGTTCGCAGATGGACTTTGGAAGTGACATCCTAAAAAACTCTAATCGAGTAAGTTGGTGAGTAGGTGGGTGGTCATCTCTATAGTAATGAGATGAACTGCAAGAAGGTCTTGATGAAGAGCTTAAAGGGAATGCTGACATAGCGGTTACCAATTTAGTTTCGAAAATACTAAATGGAGCTTTGCAAATTGTCAAGTAGTAACTTATCGAATCAGGGTAAGACCTGACAGTTTGACTTTGCCTTGTTGCATAATTAACCACTGAGCCAGTGAGAACACCGAGGAGAGTGAGCT
>CAMFKA010000057.1 GCA_945957185.1 uncultured Chlamydiaceae bacterium
TTTAGCAAAATTATCAAACACCCAATATTTTTTTGCGCGAATCGTGAGTGAAAGGCCGACATAAATCCTCAGATTGACACCTGTGCCGAGGGCGGCATGGCGATGTGAGGATTTATATAACAATGCTTTGCATACAATTAAATTTACTTATAACTTGAAAATACATAAATAAATCAGGAGAAATCATGAGTATTCATAATGAATCCTCTCCTTTTAAGGACTTAGTTCAACGACACCAACAATTCATCGAACAAGCGACACAACCGACTAGCTCCTCTTCCATGCCCCCTCTCACAAAACGAGCTTCAGGCTCCATCGTTCACTTCAGTGAACTGGAAACAACCAAAGTGTCGGGAATGCCTCCGCTTGTTATCTCAAGGCCGCCCGTTTGCTCCTCTTCAGAACAACATCACGCAGCTCCGCGCGGCAGCCGTATCTCCCCTCGTCATATCTTCTCTATCCTTTCTCCGCGAACCAGCCACGGCTCTCTAAAGCACTCCCCTAGAAACAAATTGTCAATCAGTCGAGGGGAAAGCTCAAAATGCCTTCAACAATGCAATCTGATAGAAGGTGTGCAAGCGGAAGCTTTCGATCGTAATTTGAGAAACGATTTACGCGAATCAATAAAAAAAATCGCTCTCGAAAACATTAACAAATCAGCAAAAAACAGAATATTTTATATTGTAGACTCACACTTATCCCTTGAATATGCGAACGCTGAAAGTGGCGAGGCAAGTTCGAATTCTCCACGCTCCGATGAAACATTAAAAATTATTCATCAAGAGATTAAATCATCGAGAGGGTTGACACACGATTTAATTGGTCGGCTCGAAAAAGTGAAAACGAAATTGTTAGAGAGCCTTTCAAATCACACGACAAAGACAGCGTGGTCACTGGAATTGCACTCGACACTAGAAGACCTGATCAAAATTGGAGGCGAAGGCGATCTCTTCACTAACAAATACAATGGAATTACAGATACAAAAATCAGGCGGCTGATCCAACTCGTGATGGGGAAAAGGGACGAACGGCAGCAATTTATTAGAAAAATTAAAAAGTGGAACGGCGATGCTGTTCCAAAAAACTTGAGAGCGAAATACGCGCTGGTCAATTTAAACTACATTGACTTACTGAAAATCCCTCAGCAAAAACTCATTTTTAGTGGTGATAGTTACGCTTTAATGGATCAAAACTTTGCTGTTAAATTCTGTGAAACTTTAGCATCATTGCGAGAAGTGATCATCAACGGTAAAAATTACCCCCTTCTCCCTTATCGCTCAAAACAGATGGATGAGCGACGTTTTCTCTACTACTTCTTAACAGCTCTTTATCAAGCCGGTGGAAAAGCCGTTCAAGAATCGTCGGTCACAGAGGACGTAGATGCCATTTTAATAGGATCGGGTAAAGCAGCTTCCAAAATGATTCTGTGCTGCTGCATTTTACCGTGGTCGAAGTTTGCAAAAAAGATCGAGCAAATCACAAGACCCCTTCAGCCAAATATCAAAGCGATACCGAACGAGGAGGAAGCTTCATTATCTATCGAAGCAACCTCTGAAGGTTACCGCATCACTAAAATGATCTCTTACAACTTTTTCAACACCTCCCAAGACAGCCTTATAGGGACAGTGAATTTCTATTGGACTCTTAGCGTTGATCCCGTCATCCACAGCAATTGGGATTGGCTTCGTTGGCAGGGGTGCATACAGGTTCTTGATATCCCTAGAGTTGAAAAGACAATCCCTTTCGATGTTAAATGGTCGTTCCTCAAACAGATGATCAATTTCTCCACTTTATCCACGCCTGCATCGTTACAGTATATCCCATTAACTGAAGATGCACATCAAGTTCAAAAGTATACAGAAGAGATGATACGACACTTGAACACACCCGAAACAACGATGGGAAGTGATCACGTCAGCTGGTACACCATCGAAATGGGCGTTAAAAACTACTTATGGAAAGCTCTCTACGAATTAAAGGAAGATTGTGAGCTGCCTGAGTTTGCTGAAAGCGTGTGGAGTGCGATTCTTAGCGAAGGAAGCATCCTTCAACCCATGATCAATCGTTTACAAATATTCCGTGAAAAGCTTCTCCAATATGCGCTAGACCAACCTATAAGAATTTCAGCTTTAGACGCTATCTTCACCTACATCGATTTAATCATTTCTAATAAAAATTTAGGTTTCTTTGTCGATGTTGTGACGGGAGGAATGAAAAATAAAGCTTGTCACCAACTTATTTTGAACAACATGTTTGGGGGCTATAAAATTGCAAAAGACTTACGAATTAGTGCTGAACCTCAAAAGCAGCACATCCATGCTATTATCGAACGATTAACAATGATTGTCAAAGGCTCTGAGTGTCTCTATGAAGCACTACAAGAGATGCACAACTCAATGCATACCCATGACAAAATAACCATCACCAGCACCCCCCATCAATGGAGTTTCAGCCCTAACAAAGTTGCAGCAACACGAATGACTCCATTTGAAGATGTCGTCCGGTCAATTATGCAGGGCACTGAAATTCTGTACGACCGTGTCGTTATCAATCATATCGATCTTCATGATCTGCCAATGCGGAGCAAAAAATTTACTCCTCAAGAAAAATACATCAAATCGTTATTGGAAGCGATTTACGCTCAATTCGACCCCTCGATGACACAAGAGCGAATTGTAGATCAAATTAAGTATTTTTTTCCTCCCCAAGGCAAATTCTTACCCGTCACTACCGCTGAAATCCCCTGTCTTCCTGTTCTACAGCTCTGCGCTATCAATCAAGCACAAAATAGCACTCTCTTTTATAAAGCCCTCTTCGATATACACCACACTCCCTTTTCTACCAAAGACATACAGAGCAAGGAGTGCTTCATCACAATCAACTCCGCTCAGGACTACTCTGTCGAATTACGTTACAAAAACGGAGTTTACGCTCGCGAGCTTCCGGAAGAGATCGACTATATCACGACAAATCAAAGTCGTTTATTAGCAACAGTACCAATAAGTTGGAAAGTATCCTCATACATGGAAGAGGACAACGAGAAACTTTTAGGAACATTTCACATTACCGATGCGTTCACTTGTCATCCGATTGCAACGCCGGAAGAGGTGCACCTTATCTATAAAAGATTTTTCAACTACAACAAAGAATTTAGGAATCAATCGGATTGGGAAGTGAACAACATCCCTTCACAATCGATCTCAAGTCCATTAGCATTGAACTTGGCGATTCCTACGAGAGCGAATGCAACTCCTTCATCCTCTTCACAGCATCACCATACTCCTACATCACCGATTTTGTCTCGATTTACAAAATCCAAGAAATAGGACGAAACGCCCCGGGAGCTAGCCTTCAATGAACAACAGCAAGACAACGCGGAGACGCGGGGGCGCCGAGACGCGGAGTTTTTTTATATTATAAAGAAAATTTCCTCTGCGTCCCCGCGTCCCTGCGTCTCCGCGTTGTCTTGCTACCGTTCCTTGAACGAAAATGGCTTGGAATTGACGGAGAAGAACCGCTTTACGTCCTTCCATAACCCTGTTGAAGGGGATGCAAAACAGGAATCGATCACACGAGTCGCTTGACTTGCGACGCACGCCACATCTTCAAAACCACCCAAGGTGTAACTACCGACATAAATCGTTCTTGTCGCAGGGGCGTATTGCCCTTCTTCTAATTGAAGGCGCAGCTTCCACGGAATGCTAGGAAAATAATCCTCCCACACTTTGCACTCCAAAATCTCTACGTCAACCACTCCGGGAAGAGATTTTAATTCCTGTTTGATCTCTTCCAATACGATCTCTTTCTCTTCGGTACTCCTTTCTCCGACATGGTGAGGCAGTTGATTGATATAAGCAGAACACAATCTGCCGCCGCCATCCATTTCCCTTTTGTCGAGAGTGGAGACAAAGGCAACATGTCCAAAGTGATCGCGGTTTAACATCTCGGACCGATAAACATAGCAGGGAGGCAATCCCTTCAATTTACAAATCACGACCGGATATCGGTAATACGTGACTTCCTTAACGCAGCTCCTTTCAAGAGGCGTCAACCCCTCTTTACCCAAAAGGGGCTCCCACTGTAGAGGAGACACTGCAAGCACAAGGGCATCTGCATGAAGAGAGCGATCTGTTCCGGAGCCATCCTTGTAAGAGATATCTACGCCGTGTTCGCCTCTTTGTACCTTTTGAATTTGGGCGGATAAAATCACATGAAAATCTTCGGCTATCGCTTTCATAAGCCTCTGGAATCCCCCTTGAATGCTGCGCAGCTCACACGATTCCACGCCCATGTGCTGTGCAATCAAAAACGGTATAGTCATTGTTCCCATATACTCCAACACGCTATACGTGGGGCAGTCACGCATATCACCGTAACCAAATCCAGCTACAAACGGCTTCAACAGCAAGTTGATGGTCTGTAAATGGTGTTTCTCGGCAAACACAGCAAATGAGGTCTCCAAATCATCGGGGAGAGGTAGTTTTTTCTCGCAACATTTTCGATATTTTTTGACTGCTCGATTAAATCGATACACCTCTCCTGCAACTTTGCAGGCAAGAGTCATGCGCTGAAATGAGTTCATCGGGTCTGTTTGAGATAAAATCTCCACCTCATCACTACGTGCCCCTAACGTACGTTCTGTGCCGATCCCTTTTTCCAGCATCGCATCGATCACTTCGCCATAATTTGGAGCAATCACAAAAGCGCCTCGTTCGGCTCTTAAGGTGTTGTCGTGTTTGTCAACATACGTGCTGCACTTTCCTCCGACAGCATTCTCTTTTTCGAAAATGGTAATCTCTTGTACACCTAACTGACGGAACCGCCTTGCAGCAAAAAGGCCTGAAGCGCCGGCTCCGATAATCGCCACGGATTTAGGAAGAGGAAATTGCCCCATTACAACAGCTCACCTGTTAGCTTTTGATACAGATTCACTCCCGTTAGCGTTGTTCCATAGATGCTGGCATACCCGCTGGAAGCGTTGCACCAAAAGAGATTTTCCCATGGCGACTCCGACTTTAAGCGATCGAGATTCATGTTTTCCGGACTCATGACCGAGCCATAAGCATTCCCGTAGGGTGCCAAGCAGAAGTCGGCATTAGTGGTGGGAGTCCCCACAACTTTGAGAGCGATGTGCTTGCTGAGGTTAGGCACATGTTTCTCTTCGATAATGTTTAGCAATTTGTCGCTGAAGTCGTGTTTCAGTCGACGGTACTCTTGCGGGCTGGTGTCGTGGAGATTTTTGAAAATATCGTAGTTGGCAACGGTACCAAATTCTAAAATTTGACATCCGTCAGGGGCAATTCCCGGATAATTGGAGTGCAGAGTGGGCGTCGACATAAAAATCCACGGCTTATCGAATTTATTTTCTGCCGTATCGCGCCACGATTGGTTCATGTCCCACTGCTCCAAATGCCACGTGTTGTGGTTCCCAAAACCGTAGTCGGCTAGATCGATCCCTTTGACCCCGAGATACACAAACAGTGCCGATTGGGTGTAGGAGTAATTGAGGGGCTTCTGATAACGGGAAGGGACCTTCTCTTTTCCTATCATTTTGACAGCGGCCTGAGGGTCCATATTGCAAATATAGTTTTCCGCGCGAAAGACTTTGCCGTCTCTTGTTCGCACTTCTTGCACTTTATTGCCCTCGACGACGATAGCGGTGACCTCAGTTTCGTAGTAGATATGGCATCCGGGTTGTTCAGCGATGAACTGAGCAATCCGTTCGATAAAATATTTGTAGTGTTTGGTCGGGTAGTAGGCGCCGGAATTATATCCACACACTAATCCTGCATAAGCTAAAAGGGATAGTTGCTCTGGAGGACTCATCAAATCGCCGGCGTTGCCGCTTAAAATTGTTTGGATTTCTAACGGAAGCGCGCATTCATTAAACAGATCTTGTAGCGTCTTATTTCTGTAACGAGCGAGCGTCAGAAATTTGAAACAATCGGTTAAATAGTTCCACCACTGTATCTTGTGTGGCAATTGCCCCATCTCTTGATACAGTTTTTCGAGAGTGTGGAAAAATCGCGCCACCTTCTTTTCGTGACCGGGATACACCGCGTTGATGTTGGCGGCAAATTTTTGGAATCCATTCGGAGTTTTTATCCGTTTGCCATCGGGAAGGATGATGTGGTCATACCCTTCGGTATTGAGCTGTTCGAATGTGATTTCTCTATTTAAACCGGTCTTTTCCAGAAACTTACCGATCGCTTGATCAGGGGTGACCCCCCAGATGTAGTGCACTTGAGCGCAAAAGTGGAAATCGTTCATTTCAAAAGTATGAGCATATCCCCCGGGGACGTCGTGAGCTTCCAGCATGCACACGCGCTGCCCGTCATTAGCCAGTAGTGCCGAGACGGAAAGAGCCGCCATCCCTGACCCAACAACCACATAATCGTATTTATGTTGTTGATTATAGGTGGCTTCCTGAGAGTTTTTTTGTTCTTTGGTGAGAGCACCGGTACTGTATCGTTTCATCCGCAGATCCCCTTGTGTAAGCTCCTGATAGCAAAGAGCGTGTTAATCGGCAAGTGTGACTTTTTATCCCCTTTTTTCTGGTGGATTTTATTCTGTTCTAGTATGCTGAATCCTTCCGAAAATATTGGCGTATTGTCATGCAATTTTCTTTTACAACACTCTGCTGCGCTCTTCTCCTTACAGGATTTTGCGCTCACGCCGATGACCTCCCCCACCGCATCCTTTTCCTCGCTCACAAAGGCAACCACGAAGAAGCCCTACGCCTCTACATCGAAAAAAGGGAGTTGACAGGGACTCACGACTTCCGCCTCCTTCGCGAACTCGCTATCGGAATGCTAGAGCAAGGATCCAACAGCACAGACCCGGAAATCCAAAGAGCTGTCCTCTATGCCGCCGGCGTCTCCAACGACGAACGCACCATCCCCATCTTGGTCGATGGCCTGCAAAATCCCGATCCCAATATGCAGCTGTTCAGCCTCAGCATCATCGCCTCCCAAATGCACGACGAAGCGCAATTCGCTGTCCGCCAAGCGATGCGAACTGCCGCTCACCCCATCTTACGTCTCATCGCCACTTTCATCCTCGCTCAACAAAAAGAGCCGCAAGCCCTTACGCAAGCCGAATCCTTTTACAACCTCGTCCCCGATGCTGCTCACGTGCTATTCCCTCAAATTTTCGCTCAATTTCACAACAAAGATGCGACAAAATATCTGCGCAAGCTGCTCAATCACCCCCGAGAAGAGGTGCGTGTAGAAGCTATCCTCAACGTCGTTCGAGGAAATCATGAAGAACTCCTTGGTCAAATCCGCATGCTTGCATCCCATCCACAAATGAACCAGCTCGAAACTTCAGCTTATGCTCTGGGGGAGTTCCAAGACGAGCAATCCATCCCTCGGCTTCAAACCATTTCCCAACTCCGCCACTCCACGACGGCACTGGCGGGATTAACGGCGCTTTACAGACTTGGAGTCAAAGATTCCCACAAACAAGTTGCCTCAATGGCTAAAGAGGGAAACCTTTTCGCCATCAACATCCTCGGAACGATGCCTGAAGCGAAACCCACACTCATCCAACTCTTACAAAGCACCACCGCTGACGTCCGTTTAAATGCCTGTATTTCACTACTAGAACTTAAAGACCCCACCTGCATCCCTTTCATCACAGGACTTTTAATCCGCGATACTCGAGATCTCGGTATCGACGAAATCACTTCTCCGGGGCGATCGCTCTACGCGTGGAAGCTGATCCCCTCTGTCAGCGCCCATCCCGATGCAGCGTTGCTCCACGAAATTTCTCTGCGCAATAAAGAGGGCCTCCTAATCGACACTGTCGATCTTCCGGAAGAGTATTTTTTAGGCATCGCAGAAAAAATTGTGGACTCGGGAGAAAACGAACTTGTCCCTACAATGATCGAACTTCTCGTCAACCATCAGTCCGCTAAAAGTCTCGAATTCCTCAAAAAACACCGCGAAAAAGCCGGAGCTCCACTCATCCGAGCCTACTGTAACCTCGCTCTCTACAAGCTTCAGGAGGAGGGACCCTACCGCGATCATCTTTTCGGGTGGATTCGCCAACACTTCAACGATTCGATCGACTTCCGCATGCTGCAACCTTTGGATGCAGTCCCCAAATTCGATGAACTCCACTCTCGGTACAAAATCACTCCTACAGAGTCTTCTCGATTGTTTATTGAAATCCTCGAAGCCTTCAATCAGTACAAAGACCCCGACGGGATCGATCTGTTAGTCGAATTGCTAAGAAACAGCTCCCCGAAAAAACGATATCCACTAGCCGGAATCCTCCTACATGTCACTCAATAGTATCTTTATTGCACTCTTTACTTCCGCAAGTTTATTTGCGTCTGCTCTCTTCGCCGACGACCTCGCACCCAACAAAATCGATGTCCATCTTTTGCGTCCTACCTACTCCGAAGGGGTTTTACGCACCGACTGTGGAGGAGTCATCACCTCCGATGATCTCCGCATCCAAGCCAAAGAATTGATCTACACAAAAAAAGAGGGCTCTCATCACGTCACTGCACAAGGGGAGCTCTGCATCGAATGCGGCGTTTACACTTTTGTGGGCGACCGCCTCGAATACGACATCACCGAACGTGTCGGCGTCATCTACAATGGTAGAACTGCAATGGAGCCTTGGTTCTTCGGCGGAGAAGAAATCCATCTCCTCGCAGACGGCAGCTATTTGGTGCGGAACGCTTTTTTGACGACATCGGAAAATTTCGAATACGACTGGATCATCCTCTCCGAGCGCGCTACATTGACTCAAAACCTCTACCTTAATGCTCAAGGGGTAAAATTCAAATTTTTACACCTCCCCGCCATCTCCATCCCATCCATTCGCGCTAACCTAGACGCCATTTTCGATCTACCCGTACGCTTTTCCGTAAAATGGGGAGGAAAGCAAGGTTCACGTGTAGGGATGAAGTACGGGTTGATGTCCTGGAAAAATTGGAAAGCTTTTCTTCGCCTTGACTACCGCTTTAGGCTAGGTGTGGGCGGAGGCATCGAACTCTACTACCATTCGGATGATAAAGTAGAAACTTTTGAATCGATCAATTACATCTCCCGAGACTCCACACTAGTCGCTCCCGGCGAACGCACGCGCTACCGCTTTCAAGGGGTTTATCAAAACAAACTCTACGACGACACCGTCGATGTCACCCTGACATACGACAAACTAAGCGACTCCGATATGGCTACAGACTATAACGACAGAGGCCTTGAGCTCGACACCGCAGGACGCACGCAACTACTTCTACATAAGCAACACGAAGCGTGGGTTGGAAATTTCATTGCCCGCGCACGCGTCAACACTTTCCAAACGTTGAAGCAGGAGCTCCCCACCCTCCAGACGGCTACGATTCCCCTTTCGCTTATTGACGACAAACTTGTTTGGGAAAATAATTCTCAAGCTTCCTACCTCGACTTCATCTACCAAAAAGGGATCCCTCACGTCCAAGACTACAGTTCGACACGGCTAGACCTGCTTCAAAGACTTTACCGACCGATCCGCAGCAATGGATGGGTTCTTACTCCGGCAGTAGGCGGCCGCGCCCTATTTTATGGGAACACCAAAATTCACGATCGACCCAAAACCGGACACGCTCGTTGGGCCGCATCAGCGAACCTCTCGTGCGACCTCACCAAAAGGTTTGCGCGCTCCTATGGCAACGTCCGCCACGTTATCAAGCCGTATAGCAGCTACCAATACTGGACGCTGGCAACGACATCCCCAAACGACCACTACATCTTTGATATCGATGATGGATTGACAAGGCTAAATCAATGGAAACTGGGATGTGAAAATTCTGTTTATGGAAAGACGAGGACGGGTTCTATCGAGCGGTTATTCCATTTGGACCTCTTCACCTACCTCTTTTTTGACACTCCCGAAATCGGTGTCGTCTGCCCCAAAGTCTATGCGCTGGGAACTTTCCGCTCGTGGGGGATTTTGAGACACACTATCGACACCGCTTGGGATTTTCAACACGGAGAGCTCGATCACATCAATTTCCGAACGGAATGGACGGTCAATGCTGACCTCGCCTTTGCGGGGGAATACCGCCACCGCGATGTGTGGGCGTGGCGAAAAGCCGATTACACCAATTTTTTTCTGGATTCTTTCAGAACGGAAAAAGAGCTTTTGAATTCTTCTTTATCGGATCGGAGGGACACCGTTCTGCTGCATTGCTTTTATCGTTTCCACCCCTGCTACGCTCTGGAATTTGAATCGCGGACCGGATGGAACCGTAGATTTGAACCTTCGTATAACGAATTCGAAGTCGATCTCCACGCCACCCTCAGGTCGGCATGGAATGTCAAGTTAGGATACGAACGGAAGGAGTACGGCGGAGTGGAACACCGTTTCACCATCGGCGTTGCCTTAGGAATCCCACGTCCCGACAAGCCGCATGTGTCGCCACCGCCCTTCTTCGATTATTAAGAGCAGGGAGGCCTGGCTGAGTGTAGCTACTTTTGCTTGACAGCCTCGCGAATGTGTAAACCCACTGAGATACCAGGTCGAGGACGACCTGGCTACCCCGCATCTAGAGCACACCTCAAGGTAGCCAGGGCGTCCCCGCCCTGGTATCGCAGTGGATTTATACATTCGCGAGGCTTCAAACTCATTTTTCAACCAGAAATAGCCACACTCTTGCAAAAGATAATGCGCAATTAGAGCGCCTAGCGCGACTGATTTTATAGCCCACTGCGACGCAGGAGCTGT
>CAMFKA010000058.1 GCA_945957185.1 uncultured Chlamydiaceae bacterium
CCTTTGGAGTGCTGCGACAAGTCGCAGCACTCCAAATCGATAAGATTACAGAACGCCTAATGCTAGGTCGCGCAGTGTGTTTTTGTCTTTGACGCCAACAACACGTTTCACTTCTTTCCCGTCTTTAAAAACGATGATGGTAGGAATCGATGCAACATTGAACTCAGCAGCAATGTTCTGCGCGTTGTCAACGTTGACTTTTCCTACAGCAACTTTGCCGTGCAGTTCGTCGGCAAGCTCTGCGACGATCGGAGCGATCACTTTGCATGGCCCGCACCAGTCAGCATAGAAGTCCACCAATGTGACCCCTTTGGAAATGTCGTTATGAAATGTGCTTTCTTCTAAATGTTTGAGATGTTCTGCCATGGTACCCTCGCTGTTAAATTTGTTTACTCTATTTTGACAGATGCCCGTCAATTTTGCCACAACTTTCGGTATAACCACAGAGCCGGTGAGATCACTGAGAAGATTTGTGATAAGAGAGATTAACAGCATTCACATGATTTACTCCTGACCGAGGTTTTTAGGTTGTCATTTAGTGTTTAAGACTAAGACATTTCTCCTGTTCCTCATAACATCTCTGTGATCTCAGTGGCTCAGTGGTGATCTATGCACTATCGCGTCTTCGATGATACCGTTTGACAATTTAAAATTTTTTGTGATATAAACTTATACATTCAATTCAAGGAGAACAATGACTGTTAATGTTTATACTCGATATTCGGATTCAAAATGTTATGTTAAAGTTGTCGCGCCATCTGTCGATATCACTTTCACTCCCACCCCACCATTCGGATATTTGTGTCGTACTGTACTGCCTATCGATCTTTCCGGTTTCGACGAGTCCTCTCATGATTTACGTTTGTCTGCGAATCCTCTTGTGTTGCGATCAAAGGCTTTACTCGCAGAAGCGGCTTTAGAGACCTCGAAAATTGCAAGCAGCCTTCATATAAGAGGCATTAATTTCAAACGATTGAACTGCTTCGATCTATTTGCACAGCGTGTTCGCAACAGGAAATTAACAAAGCAATTTCATCTTAATTTGAGCGGATTGCACTTAAATTCGGTTCCCTTTCCGATCGCTCTCTTCAGAAAGGTGCGTACTCTTAACTTGAATAACAACGACCTTCGTATGGTCCCAAAAGATATCCTCGCTTTACCTCACTTAGAGGAAGTCGATTTGCGAAATAATAAGATTGTGGAACTCCCCGACTGGTGCCGCACCGAGTGTCCGAAAGTTGTGTTTCATATCGATGGCATCCCCGAACGGGAAAATTACGCTTGGATGTTCGATCTGATAAAAGAAAATCAGCAAGAACTCGATGCCGGGTCTGTCGCTTGCTGCGACGACGTGGGCGTTTGAGGCTTTGGTGTCGTCAATCTAAGGCGAAGGTCTTCTAGTTCGCTGATAACCTCTTCCAAAGTCGGTCTTTTTTGGGTGGGGTGATCTTGTTCATAATTACGCATTGAGGCAGCAAGAAAAGCTAAATCATTTAAGATCTCTTCTTCTTCCGAAGTAAAGTATGAACTTGTTAAGCTAATCGTTTGTAAGATGGCTTCATAAAATGCTGCAGCGGCAGGCGGAGCTTTCAAGATGCCGTGCTTGGTAACAGGATCTATTCCCATGTAGTTTGCATAGCCGACGCGATGTCCTGATTGCCGCAAGGTTTCTCCCACAGTCTGTCCTGCAGCTGCTTTTACATAAGTCGTTCTTGGGACAAAAACACTAGCATACCTCATAATTTGGTTCCAATCGAAGCTGGGGAACGTTGGATCGTGTTGAGCTTTCGAATAAAGGAGCCTAAATACTCCGTGATACCCCAAAGCTGTCCCCAAAGCAAAAATGTCTCCGGATTTGTTTTGAGAAAATATAGGTCTTGTCTGATTTGCAAGACATGTCATCCGGTCGCCAAATTGGCTTGGGTCAATGTATTCAATGGTTCCTGCGAGAGAAGTTGTGGCTTCATTCTCAAAAATGACAAAGTCGTGATCCGTAATAGATGCTTGTTTGATGCTTCCAGCGGCGTCTTTGTGGACGAGAATGTTTTCACTTTTAATGTCGCGGTGCACTCCTGTGCCCCGATGCAAAGTTAAAACCCCTCGACATGCATCGATAAAGGTTGTGATGATGTCCATGATAGGAGTTGGGGATTGGTAGAGCTGATGATCAAAAAAATCACCGTTAAACAGATCGTGAATGCTAAAATAAACGCCTTTGTCTGTTTTAATCACTTTTTGGTCGATGTCAATATGATCGACGGATTCGGTATCACTATTGATCTCGAGGATGATCTTCATCTTTTCAGCAACGGCAGCGAGAGTGGGGATTTTACTATTAGGGTTGGGGCGCTGTCGTTTAATGGCTTTTTGTAGGGGTTTAGAGGGGGAACACTCCGGTTGTGCGGTAAGTCTGTGCCGCTTTGTAGGGAAGTAGGTGCCTTTGAAAACATCATTAAACGCCCCTTTACCGATTTGCTTTTGGAAAACAGTAAACGAGTCGCCGTCGATTAAGCCTTGATAGGGAAGCTCTGCAGAGGGTTCGAAATAAGAGGCTTGTGTGCCTGTTTCGAAAAGTCTTCTTTGTGCAGCAAAAATAGTTTGAGTGAGTACGGCTGTCTTGTCGTCGCTGAGGTTGAGTTCTCGCTTAAGGCTGCGCTGAACTTTTTGCGGGGTCGTAATTGGTGCTGCAGCGTCGTCAGTTAGGCTAGAAGATGAGGAGCTTGAGGGTTCAGTAACGAAATCGTCAGTCGGTGTATCATAGCTCTGGTTAGAAGTGTTCTCTTGAAGATCATTTAAACTAGAAAAAATTGCAGGAACAATTTGTTTTGTACTTTCGGCAGCAGGACAGAGAGGCGGTAACAAAAAATCACTAGAAGCTGTTGATCCAAGGCATTGTGCTTTAGAGTGTTGGAATCCAAAACTTGGAAGTGAAAGACTCATGTCATACCTAACGTAAACGTGTTGCGGAAATGATTCATTTTAGCATAGAAATTGATTATTTGTAAACTAATAAATTGTTAAAAAAATTATTTTAATTTACTTTGTCTCGCCAGTCGCGAATGATATTTAAAATAATTTTTTTAGTGTCTTCCGCAACAACCGTTAAGCCCGGCTTTATCCCTTGTTCCGAAAGCTCGAACGCCCTCATCGTATTGCAAATTCGTCCGTCCAGGCGCACGCCAATTCCGCGGATTCCGGCCATATGACCCCAATCCCCAAACATTTCCAACGTCATCTCACAAGCAGTGATTAGAAAGCAAACTTTTTTCTTGGGATTTGCCGCGATGGTTTCGAAGATTTTATTCCCAATGTAATGGATTGTAGGGATGATGAGAGGGACAGTTCGATTTTGAGGGAGAGCGTGAATCGCTTTCCCGATGAAGCACTGCCTACAAACGGGATTTTCTGCATCGTGGATGCAAGCGTCTGTAAATCTGCCTGACGGGCATTCAAACGGTTTGTGGCAGTACGAGAAGCCAACGACAAGGAGAGAATCGGGGTCTTGTAGGAGTGTCGTTAATTCTGAGGGATGGTCGAGGCCATAAAGAAAAAGATCGTCAACGCGTACGTACGATTTTTTCTTTAGATACGACTGGATGAGGCGGTAGGTGTGTTTTAAGGGGTGTTTAATGAAATGTTTGAAGATGGCCCAGTCCGTGTCGTAGCGCACCATCCATTTTAAGGCCTTCCATTTCAGAGATTTTGCTGTTTCAGGCGTGATGCCTGGGATTTGAGGGAGCGATGTAAGCGATTTGATGGGGTGTTGAGCTTTTGCCGCTTCGGCACCGGCATCCCATTCTTGTTCTGAAGCTTCAAAGCTTTGATGTGCATTCCACAATTTTAATTTGTTCATACTGATGAGTTTATCGCGATGTGATTATTAAGCGCAAGTTTAAGAGACAAAAGGGACAAGGGACATAAACGACGAAAGGGACGTAAAGGACCAGGGACAAACGACAAAAAGGACTGTATTTACGAATACTCGTCCTTTATGTCCCCACATCACTTGTCCTTAGTCTTTTATGTCCTTTTCGTCGTTTGTGTCCCTTGTCCTTTTTGTCCCTTGTTCCTAAGACCCTGACCCCTCCCCATCGTTTTCTCGCGCCGGATGAGTATCTCCTCCCGTTCTTGGGGCTAGACAAATTTCATCGTTCTATGAAATGATGATGTTCATTTCAATTTCTTAAACTTTGGAGAATACACATGTCAGCATCGTCTAATGTCACGGGAACACCGCCATATCTTCCTACACAATCAATCGCGTGTTGCTCTACAGACACTCAAGGCAGTGACTATGCCGTTCCTACCTTAGGGCAGTTCCTTTTTCACCTTTTCGCTGCAACTGTTGACATGGCAGAGATGTATCCCTCTGTAAATATTGAAATGCTTGGTGCTGTTAGATACAACTTTCAATCCACTATTATGCACCTTGTCGGTTCCTTAAGGACTTTTACATATACCGAGGCGATAGAAAAAATGATTGTCGATGCCGACGATTACACAAGAATGTATGTCATCCACCTTATGCTAGAAAACTTTGAAAAAAAGGGGATGTATCCGGATTGGGAGGTAATGCTTGCGATGTTCTTAAGTGAAGCGGAGCCATCTAGCGGTGTGATTAGTGATAATACCATCCAAACCTTTGTTGATTTCTTTACGATGCCTTCGGAAGATCGTTTGTGCCTCATGTATCTAAACGCACAGCCCGAATGCGATAGCTCTGATCCCACTTTTACAGCTCGAGTAGAACTTCGCAGGCTAAAAGCGCAGCTACAAGTTTTTAGTATGACTCAAACACACATTGCTGAGCGTTATCAGCTACAAATAAAACGTTTTGAAGCTCAAATTGCAGACATTGCTCTAAAACTTAGTCTTTTAAAAGTTGATGCGAGAAACAAAGAGTATGCGATTATGACACAGATTAAAGAGCTCGAAACCAGGATACAAGCACGTAGACAACTAGATGACCGTTAGGTGTGAACTCAAAAAAAATGCTGCAGGGTCTAAAGGGGCCCTCAGCCTTATCTTAAAAGGGGAGTATTCCGATAAAGATCTCCCCCTTCGTACGCTCCTGCTTAAACATCGCCTCCCTCTCACCGGTAAAGTGGAAATCCCCCCTACGGCTAGCTACGATTTTTTTGCTCTAATGGCAACCGGAGGGGAGCTTTATTATCAAAATAAACGTCTTCTCGTCGACTTGTATGGAAAGTCAAAGCTGGTTTACAAAGTCGGTGACGGGGGTAAGGTGCAGTGTGTTGTGGAAGCGGGAGCTAAGTCTATTCCTCTTCAAGAGGTTACTGCCATTGGCGCAGGTAATCCCCATTGGTATCTGCATGGCATGATGATTCGGTTCCTTCATTCCGAAATCTTCTGGTCCGATTTCGATACGGCTTTCCACTCGCCCGAAAAGCTTTCTCCCGTCGATTTGGAAAGCGATGATCCCGATGCCCCCGAAGTCGTTTACGAGGGAAACGGTCAACAAGCTGTCGCTATTGCTGCAAAACCTCTCCCTTTTCTAAAGCTCCATGATAGAACCGGCGCGTTTGCAGATTTGTGGTTTCTATATTCTAACGGAGTTCGTGTTCCTATTCACGAAACGCTTTCTCAGGCATCGGTTAAGCGTGACCGTCAAGCAGAGTCCGATTGGGAAAAAGATCTGCTTGAAACCGGTTTCCAAAAAAAGACGGTAGGACGCTCTCACTACTTTTGCCCTATGGATAAGGTGGGGAAGACGCTGAGTTTTCTGTTAGATCTGGGGTGGGTGATTTTCGATGCGCATGATAGCGTTGTCGTCAAGTTCAAAGACCGAAAGCTACTTGGAGAGACGGTAGGGGAGACTATCCACATCTCGGGACAACTTCAATTCGGAGAACATCAAGTCGATTTAAAAGATGTTTATGGTGCCTTTACAAGGCGTGATCGCTTTGTCGCGCTTGGAGAAGGTCACGTGGGGTGGCTTGATGGAGCTGCTCTTGAAGGGATCGACGAGATCGATGCCGACTCGGAAAGTGGTGGCGAATTGACTCTGCGACGTCACGCTTTCGGATCGCTGGAGAAGTTGTTTGGTGGCGATGCTGTCGAAATTGACGCTCCGTTATCTCGATTAAAAGAACTTTTAGATGTTGTGTCCGCACAGATGGATGTGGAACTTCCTCTTGAATTTTTAGCTGATTTGCGCCCCTATCAACAGCAAGGGGTTGCGTGGATGACAAGACTGCAGCAGCTTGGTTTGCATGGATTGCTGGCAGACGATATGGGACTGGGAAAAACGGTTCAAGTGATCGCTTTCCTTTCCACAAGACCACAGACGGAACCTACACTCATCGTCGTTCCTACTACTCTGGTTTTTAACTGGCAAAAAGAGTTCGAGAAATTCTTACCTTCACGAAAAGTTGTTATCCATCAAGGTGTCGATAGGAGTCGCAATCCTGACGATTATAGGAACGCCGATATCGTTATCACCACATACACTACTGTCAGGAATGATCTGTCATTTTTTTGTCAGATTCCGTTTGCTCACCTTATTTTGGATGAAGCGCAAGCGATAAAGAACGATAAAACTCAAATCGCACAAGCAATCTACCGATTAAAAGCGGCATTTCGACTTTCTATGACGGGAACACCTATCGAAAACCGATTTTCAGAGTTGTGGTCGCAGTTCCGCTTTCTCATCCCCGATCTATTCGAAGGACTCGAACAATTCGAAGCCGATGCAGCGATGGATTCTCGCAAAATTAAGAGGCGAGTGAAACCCTTCATTTTGCGGAGAGATAAACGAGAGGTTGCTAAGGATCTGCCCGAAAAAATTGAACAGGTTGTTTGGGTGGAGATGGGGGAGTCACAAAGAGCTCTTTACGAAGGATTTTTAGCTCAAGTGAAAGGATCGAAGCAGAAGAAGTCGACAATGGAAATTTTGGAGGCAATCTTGCGTTTACGGCAACTGTGTTGCCATCCGCTTCTACTAAGCAAACATTTCGAGGATGATGCTACCCTTGAATCGGCAAAATTTGCCGCCCTTTTTGCCGATTTAGAGACACTTTTTGCCGAGCGGCAAAAAGTGCTGGTCTATAGTCAGTTTACTTCTATGCTTTCGTTAATGATCAAAGAAGCAGCTTCGAGAGGCTGGAAATTTAGCGTTTTAGACGGAACGACGAAAGATCGAGAATCCCAGGTGCAGCGCTTTCAAGAAGATCCCGAAATTTCTCTATTTTTTATCAGTTTGAAGGCTGGAGGCGCCGGACTTAACCTTACCGCTGCGGATGCTGTCTTGCTGTATGATCCTTGGTGGAACGAAGCAGTAGAACGACAGGCGATTGATCGTGCGCATCGGATGGGAAGATCATCGCCTGTTTTAGCGAAACGTTACGTTGTACGAGAGTCTGTGGAGGAGAAAATGATGAAAATCAAGCAGGCAAAAAACGTACTTGCGAACGATATTTTCGAGGAAGATCTCACTTCGTTACGTCTCACAGCAGAGGAGCTGGAGCAGCTTCTACTGTGAGTCTTGACTACTGATTTCTTGAGCTGTCGCCTTTAAGGCAGACAATCCGCCCGTAAACCCGATCTTGGTCATCAGATGATCGAGGTAAGAGAGCTCCGCGAGGAGCAGATCATTTACACTTTCTAAACGAGCGATTTTTTTCTGTAACTGCTGCTTCGTCATAGTGACCTCCAGGTCAGTGCTACTTAATCCATGCAAGTTTTGTGCCACCAAAAAAATTATTGAGCTAATTGATTGCTGTTGGCTCTTACGATCTCTTCTGCTGTCGCTTTAAATGTGTCGACACCGTGAGCGAAGCCGACGCAACGCATGAGGTGATCGAGGTAAGTCACTTCTGTGCTTAGCTGGTCGTTTACGCTTTCTAAAAGAGCAACTTTAGCTCTGAGTTCTGTTTTTGTCATCTTGAGTCTCCTTGTGGGCTTTGATACCATTCATTAAAGCGCGAGTTTGTTAAAGAAGTATAAAGATAGGGTTAATCTTTCATCAATTTTGGAAAAAGGAATGTCTTCACCAGATGCAGCTTAGTAACCTCACCCCTGCCCCTGCCCTTGCCCTTGCCCAAATTTTGTCAATTAATTACCAGTCCGAAAAAGCTTAGCTACCTTGTATCTAGTACACGACCTAAAGTAGCTGAGGCTTTCTTCCTGGAAGTTTGGGCACGGGCACGGGCAAGGGCAAGGGCAGGGGTGGAGTTACTAAGCCGCATCTGGTGGTTACTACTCTACACCGTTGACCGGAAATGGTGTCTCGGGCAGAATCGTGGCATGCCTGCTTACTACACTGATTACTCATGGAAAAATGGAAAGCCTTCCGGTAAGGGAGAGTGCTCTGATATGCCCGTGAACGGCGTTTTCTTTAAAATTATCGCCGACCCTTATTACAAACACATCTCTATCGAAAAATATGTCGATGGCAAATGGGACTCTGTCGTCTACGACTCCAGCCGCCTCGATTTTCGTAAGATGAACGAACGAGACCAACGCGCCTGGCAAAAAGAAGTTTTGGTGGAAACGGCAGACTCCGTCGAATGCTTAATCCGCGATCAAGACGACAGGATCGTTTTTTTGGAAAAACATTCCTTCAAAAATAATGTTCCTATCGAATGCCAAGTGTTTTCTCCAAACGGAATTTTGCTGGCGACTCAAAAAATGCATTACACAGAATGGGGCTCCGCTTTCAATGGAGTGACATTGTCGGACAGTTTGGAACGCCTCGTTCTAAAAAAGACTTACGATTTTGATCCCCAAACCTTTGAATTCACGACTCTGATGAGCGAAGACCGCGGCGAAAAATAATCTGTCCCGAAAATTCAAAGATCTTTATAATCAGACTTTTGAATTTATTCGGAGAAATAGATTTGTCTGACACAAAACAACCCAAATTTCCTTTATTAGGACTTCTGACTGCTCAATTTACAGGTGCCTTTACCGACAACGCATGGAAGCTAGTTGTCTTTACCCTCGCTACCAGACCTCTTCTTCAAGGAATTCTTCACCACGATGTCGATATCAACCAAGCTTCCCAATTCCAAGCTACCTTGGCATTGCTAACATTTTTGGTACCTTTCCTCCTGTTTTCAATCCCTTCCGCGGTTTGTGCCGACTACGTCAGCAAACGGTCGATGATCGTTGCGATGAAAGGCTTCGAAGTTCTTCTGATGACGGCGGCTACGTTGTCACTTTGGTGGACTCCAACAAGCTTGCTAGTTCCATTCCTTATTCTCGCTTTTCTCGGAGTCCATAGCGCCCTCTTCGGTCCCGCAAAATATGGGATCCTCCCGGAAATCCTTCCAAAAGAAAAACTTTCCGCCGGAAACGGTCTTTCAGAAATGTGGACGATGTTAGCAATTATTTTAGGAACGATGATGGGGCCGATACTGCTCGGTTTCGATGGCGGCGGCGCCTACCCCGCTTACTCCTGGCTTGCCCCTGCAATGCTGACCATGCTGTCGCTGTGCGGTTTTATCTTTTCTTTGACAATTAGCAAAACCCCGGCAACGCCTTTCGATCGCACCTCCTCTTACTTTGCTCCGATTATCGAAGGCTGGAATGTCATCCGTAAAGACCGCTCCCTTTGGCTTGTGATGCTAGGAAGCGTAGTCTATTGGATGATGACAAGTTTGATCGGCCAAAACATTTTGGTTTATGCGAAAGTGTTAGTCACGGATTTAGGGGAGTCGATAGGGGAGAATGGAGAGATGTTCCAAGGGATCGCTCCTGCTGCTTACGGCATTGGTGTGGCTCTAGGGGCTGTTCTAGCGGGAAAAATCTCGCGAGGACGCGTGGAACAAGGGTTGATTCCAATCGGAGCGATCGCGTTTGCGTTGTCAACATTTCTGTTAGGACTTCTTCAACCCGGAATGACGGGAACAATCGTTCTTTTAATTGTTGCGGGAGTGTCCTCAGGCTTCCTTATTGTGCCCATTCATTCGTTAATTCAGATTAGATCTCCCACAGGTAACTGTGGAACTATCATCGCCATTGGAAATATGATGGATATCGTGGGGATGATTGCAGGTTCCGTGTTGGCAGGGGTGATGGCTGCTGCAGGACTTAGTATCGGTGCGATTTTGATTTTGTCCTCCTTTTGCGTCATGGCAGGGGCTTATTGGGCTGTTCGACTACTTCCGGATGCTCTCATTCGTTTTGCGTTTATTATTTTGACGAGGACGCTGTACAAAGTGCGTGCAATTGGAATGGAACATCTGCCAACAGATAAGCCTTTCTATGTGATTCAGAGGGGAGGAATGACAGTGCTCGATGCGCTGCTGATTTCCGCAATGATCGACAGGCCGGCAAAGTTGCTGATCCCAAAAGAGTGGTATGAAGAGTGGTTTATCCACCCTATTGCTACAATTCTACGGGCGATTCCTATCGAAGACTCCGCCGATTTAGCGCGAAAATTGAAAGCTTTAAATAAGCTGGAAGATGGTTCGGAGTCGACTCCAGCCAAGGCTATCGTGATGGGGAATTTTGATTGCGAATCAGAAGCGGAAACGGGATGGGTTTACGTCCCAATCGACTTGGAGTATGTGTGTGACTCTCCGGTGCTTAATTTCCCGAAGATCGTCTCGTACAAAGCCATAATCGACTTCGCCCACGCCCCTTAAATAGTAAGGCAACGCGGAGGCGCGGGCATCCTATTGCGCACATCTTTTTTTGACAAATAAATCATCCCCCGTGATTCGC
>CAMFKA010000059.1 GCA_945957185.1 uncultured Chlamydiaceae bacterium
TTCCACGGAAGCGTCGGGGGCGGTCTGCTGTAAGCAGTAAAAGCGGTGTGCCGGTATAGTACGCTTCCATAGCGGCAGGAAGGAGCTCTCCGGATGCCGTTCCCGAAGTGGTAATGACGGCGACAGGTTTTTGGGTGGCACGTGCGCGCCCTAAAGCAAAAAAAGCTGCCGAGCGCTCCTCATACCAAAAGTGTTTGATGATGTCGGGGGATTTCATTAAGCAGTTGACAAGAGGGCTATTTCTCGAACCGGGGCAGATGCAAAATTCCGTCACTCCGGCTTTGATCACTTCTTCTAGCACGTGTTGAAAAATGGGAGTTGTCATAATTGTAAAAACCCCTTTATTGATTTGGTTTTCAGGAGGATCTCCTCCCACTCTTTATCGAAATCGCTTTCAGCGACGATGCCGCAGCCTGCGGCGATAGAGGAGCCCCGTTCGTTCCAGATGAGGTTACGGATGCCCACATAGCAGGCGCTATCATTTGAGATGGGATCCCAATACCCTACGGGAGCACCGTAGCGACCTCTTGGAAGCACTTTATTGTAATTTTTTAGCCATTTCCAAGCTTGCTCTCGTGGAAATCCTCCCAATGCAGGGGTGGGGTGGAGCTGTTGCACATAGGAGGAGAAAGGTTCTAATTTGTGGATTTCCAAGGTGATGGGTGTGTAGAGGTGCGTAAGGTAGGGGAGTTTCAGAAGTTGTAATTCCCCTTTGGTGACGTCGCCAAAAACAGATAGACGGTGATCGATGTCTTCGACAACGATGCCGTGCTCTTTGAGTAACTTGGAGTCTTTTAGCATTTCAATTGCGCGTTCATTTGTTTTTTGGGTGCCGGCGAGAGCCATTGTTTTTAAAACTGGTGGAATGGCCATATAATCGAGGGAAAATAGCAATTCCGGAGTGGCGCCGATGATCCCGGAAGAACGGTCCCAATAGCCGTATAGATAGAGCGGGTTCGTTTGTGCATGAGTCAAGATGCTGATGAGAGTGCGTTTTAATTGCATGGGAGTGGGGGAAGCTTTTGATGTCGATGTGGTGTACAGAACGACTTTTTCCAAGCCGTTTTTTTCGAATTCTCTTTTTAACTCTCCAAATCCCCGTTCGAAAGGGGGTTTGTAGGGCAAGGTCCACACTAGTGGAGGGTCTTCATCGCTAGGCAGTTGTTTTAGCAGGGAAGCTAACTCTTCGAGAGGGAAACTAGCACTATGAGCGAAATTCACCCACGGCTTCTGTGATTCTAAGAAGAAGTCGGGAAGGTAAAACCAGGCGGAAGACTCGGTGTTAGGTGCGGCTTCCCACTTAGGCTCTCCCCAAGCGATGATCGCCTGACCATGCTGCCCGGAGAACAAAGCGCCTTCCGCGAGCCATGCACAAATCTCCGCAGCATTTAGGCTCCGACGTGGATGATGTGTTCTAATTGTTGATGTGCCCAATGGAGTAACTCCTCGGTTTTCTCCCATCCAATACATGGATCCGTGATAGAAACTCTTGGATCCAGCTTAGTAATATCATAAACCATTCGTTGTGATCCAGGGTGAAGATGACTTTCGAGCATTATTCCGCGAATCGAGCGATTTCCCTCTAAAACTTGTTTGACGACGGACTCAAATACACCCGGCATCAAGTCGTGATTTTTATTACAGTTTTCGTGGGAGCAATCCACGACAAGACTTGTCATGAGACGTTCGCGATCGAGCTCTTGAATGATCTCGTCGACGGCTTCTTTCTCGTAGTTGGGCTTCCCTTTTGAACCGCGTAGAACGAGGTGAGCAAAGGGGGATCCCGTCGATTGGCATACACCTACTCTACCATCATCGTCGATGGCCATGTAGGTGTGAGAGCAGTCCGTAGCGATGATGCTATTGATCGCATTGGCGATGCTGCCGCTGAGATCGTTTTTAAATCCTACTGCCATTGACATTCCGGAAGCATTTTGTCGGTGCACCTGCGAGGAGGATGTCCGCGCTCCGATACACATCCAGGTCAGTAGATCGGAAAAGTAGTAAAGTGCTATGGGATCCACAATTTCCGAGGCCATGGGAACACGCATGCGGGTGATTTGAGTCATCAATTTTCTTGTTAAGTCGATCCCTTCCTCTAAATCTTCCGATCCGTCTAAAAAGGGGTCGTACATCAGTCCTTTCCAGCCAGATCGAGTGCGTGGCTTTTCGAAGTAGAAGCGCATGACGAGGAGAGCCGTATCTCCTATTTTTTCCTGTATTTCTCGTATACGAGCGGCGTACTCGATGGCGCTAGCTTCGTGGTGGATAGAGCAGGGTCCCAAAATGATGACTAGGCGCCTATCCGTGCGACACAGAATTTTACACACTTGTTGTCGAGAGGCATTGACGAATTCGAGATCCTCCGGTGTGAGAGGATAGTTTGTTTTGTAATCTTTGGGAGGCTTGATGAGTCTAAAATTGTTATGCGCCATAAATTACCATTATTAAATTACGTTTATCTCGGGAAAGTGATTTCCGCTTGACCCCATAAGTTAGTTTTATAACATTACCGCTTAAATACGCATTTTAATTTATCGTAAAGATCTGAGAATCAGGTTGGTAACTCTTAGGTAAGTTACCACCACCACAATAAATTTGGAGTGCGCGCGACTTGTCGCCGCTTTCCTTTGCATCGACTTGTCGATGCGTGTTCTCCTTGTTTTTAAACGACTTAAAGCGCGCGACAAGTCGCGCGAAGTGAAAGCTGCGACAAGTCGCAGCACTCCAAAAAAACTTGCTTCGAGTGCGATATACTGCTACATAAAAGACGGAGGGCTTAAGGTATGCGCGATTTCGATAAACAAGGGGTGTTTTACCTCGGAAAAAAGGTGAACCCCACCAACGGAAAACTCACTGATGAACCTCTGCTCTACGATTCTAAAGATTTGACCACTCACGCCGTTTGCGTAGGGATGACGGGAAGCGGAAAAACTGGCCTCGGTATTGCCCTCATCGAAGAAGCTGCCCTAGATAAAATTCCCTCCATCATCATCGATCCAAAAGGCGACTTAAGCAACTTGTTGCTGACATTTCCAGACCTTAGCCCCGCAGAGTTTGCTCCCTGGATTGACGAAGCAGAAGCGGAGGAGAAAGGGGAATCGCGCGCTCGTTTCGCTGAAGGGGTCGCTAAAACCTGGAAAGACGGTTTAGAGGCATGGGGAGAAGATGCAGCCCGGATCGCTAGACTAAAATCTACAGTTGATATGGTTGTTTATACCCCTGCCAGCAATGCCGGAGTCCCGATCTCGATTTTAAGCTCATTTTCACCCCCTACTAAAGAGCAGATGCTCGATGTGGGTGCTGTTAGAGAAAGGATCCAAGCTCTTTCGTCCAGCCTGTTGGGACTTTTGGGAATTAATGCGGATCCCATCAAAAGCCGGGAGCATATTTTATTATCGACCCTATTCCAAAATGCGTGGCAAGAGGGGAAAACTTTAGATATCGCCGGCTTGATCCAGCAAGTGCAGAAGCCTCCCTTTGCCAAGATAGGGGCGTTGGATGTGGATACGTTCTTTCCTCCGAAGGAGAGGATCGACCTGTCGATTAGTCTGAACAATTTGTTAGCGTCTCCGGGGTTTCAGGCTTGGATGGAGGGGGTGCCTCTCGATATCCAGCAGTTTTTATATGGAAGTGGAGGAAAGCCTCGGTTGTCGATCATTTCGATAGCCCATTTGTCTGATCCGGAAAGAATGTTCTTTGTCACACTGCTGTTGAATGAATTTCTGTCTTGGATGCGTCGTCAATCCGGAACGTCGGGATTAAGGGCGCTGCTATACATGGATGAAATTTTTGGGTTTTTTCCTCCCACAGCATCGCCTCCGTCTAAGTTGCCTATGTTGACGTTGTTGAAGCAGGCAAGAGCGTTTGGCGTTGGTATCGTGCTGGCAACGCAAAATCCTGTCGATTTAGACTACAAGGGATTAGCCAACTGTGGAACATGGTTTATAGGGAAGCTACAAACTGATCGAGATAAATCTCGCCTTGTCGAAGGGTTGAAAGCGGCGACTCAAGGGGCTGTCGATGACAAAATTCTGGATAAAATGTTCGCTTTGACAGGAAAACGTATTTTTATCATGCGTAGTGTGCATGAAAAAGATCCCATCTTGTTCCAAACGCGGTGGACGCTGTCGTATTTGCGGGGTCCGTTGACATTAGCGCAGATTGCTACACTAAAAGGCAGCTTTGATGTTCCGATTGTGGAGCAGAAACCTGTTAAAGAGGGAGTTAAGGAGAAGCCTACCTTGCCTCCCGGCGTTGAGGAGTGGTTCGAAAAACGGACAGCGGGCTCTAGTTATACTCCCAATTTAGTCGGATTTGCAAAGTTGCATTTTGTTGACACCAAAATAAAAGTGGATGTGTGGCAAGAAGTAGCTCTTGTTTCCAAGAATGGAGATTGCGATAGCGCTGTTGCCGAGCAAAATTTAAAGCAACGGCTTACCGATGAGCCGCCTGAAAATGCTTCGTATGAGGCGCTGCCGGCCCCCTTCATGCAGCAAAAAAACTATTCCACTTTTGAAAAAGATCTTTCCTCAGCGCTGTATCAAAAGCAAACTCTAGTTTTGTTTCAAGCCGCCGATTCGAGCTTGATATCCTCTCCGGGAGAAAGTGAACAAGATTTCCGCCAGCGAGTGATGGAAGAGCGTAAACAAGGTAGAGCCGATGCTGTCAAAAAAGTCGAAGAGAAATTCGCTGCTAAAATTGCAACACTGAATGAGAAGTTGCAAAAAGCGCACTCAAAAGTAGAAGAGAAGCAACAAAAAGCTTGGACGCAAAAGCTGCAGACATTCCTTAGTGTCGGAACAACGGTTTTGGGGGCTGTTTTTGGTAAAAAAATCACCAAAGGGACGATTTCAGATGCAGGAACGGCGTTGCGGCGGGCAGGGAAAATTAGTAAAGATTCACAGGATGCGGAACAGGCCGAATCGAGCGCACAGTCAATTGAAGATCAATTAAAAGATCTCCAGGCAGCCAAAAGCGATGAGATTGCAAAAGTCGAAGCGGGAGAAGAGATTGTGTTGAAGGAAGTGGTCGTACGCCCCCGCAAAAGCGATATTTTTGTAGAGAAAGTTGTGTTGGTGTGGCGGTAGGGACAAAAGGGACGAGGGACAGGGACACAAAGGACACAAAGGACTAAAGGGACTAAAGGGACTAAAGCTGTTACCAATTCCACGTCCTTTTTGTCTTTTATGTCCTTTGTGTCCTTTGTGTCCCTGTCCCTCGTCCTTTGTCCCTAGTCCCTAGTCCCTATCCCTTCCAGCATTTGTGGTTGACGCAATACGCTGCCACACGCACGCACAGCTCATACAGCGCTGCTGCAACGATACAGGCCACTATCCGCACTCCCCATGCCGCATACCATTGGAATGCGGGCATTGCTGCCCCTAAACCGATGTAACCGACTTGTTGCATCAAAATTTTGATCGCCACTTTATCGATGGATGCCATCAATCCTGTTCTATAAGCAATTCCAAGGCTGGCATAGCCCGCTACAGCAGCAACAAGAAGCTGCGGCGTCCTCCAAGATAGCGTCAAAGAACAATCGGTCGAAGCTGCTGTCATGATGGTTTATTCCTGCTTAAAAATGCGCTCACAATACGGCGAGATTCTACCGAATCGCTTAGATAAACAAATTCTTCACCTTCGCGATAATAACCGACCTCTTCGCCCTTTCGTCCTGCTGCGATAGCCATATTTGCGGAACATAACGCCTCTGCAGTGTTTTTTGAGATCTGTTCGGCGATAGCTTCCACTTCAGGGATGAGTGTCTCACTGCTAAATACGCGGTTGACCAGCCCCGTTTCGTAAGCGCGAACGGCGCACATCGGATTTCCGGTCATGATCATCTCTTGCGCACGCCCTTCTCCAATCAACCGAGGCAGCCGTTGCGTTCCGCCGCCTCCGGGGATGAGTCCCACCCGAATTTCGGGTAGAGCTAATAAAGCACTCTCGCTAGCATAGCGGACTCTGCAGGCCAAGGCCAATTCGAGACCAAGACCAAAGGTGATCCCGTTTAATGCTGCGATGGTGGGGAAGCTGGCTTTTTCTAAAATGTTGTTGATGGAGCGGACTTGTTGTAATACTTTTCTGACGCCATGCTGGTCTAATTCACGGATAGCGCTAAGGTCGGCTCCCGCGCTAAAGGCTTTATTGCCGTATCCGGTGATAATCAAAGCGCCAATCGGGTCTCTGCCGTTTATTCCTTGAGAAGACAACCACATCGAGTCGTTGAGATTAAGCAGCTTTTGCTTTAGAATATCCAACATGATTGGGGAAATTTTGTTCAAGCTGGGTCGCTTTAGCGCGAAAGTGAAGACGCGGCCCTTGTGTGTGACTTCAACGTCCGAATCGTCGAGCAGAGGAGCTGTTGCCAAAGAGCGAGCAGAAAGGACGGGCGCTGCTGAGAGAAAAGAGGAAAGTCTACTTAATAACATGATGATTACCTCCGGTAAATGAGTGATCGACTTGTATGCCAGAATTACAGTGTAATTGTCAAATTCTCAAATATGGTACAATGAGGGGATGGCGCGAAAAAGAGCGAAACGCGTCGTTTTAAGGAATAAAAAAGATGACGTTGCGCGAAGGTGATGATCCACCACTTCCGGAGTATCTTCGTCCCTATTTGCAGGGGGGAAAGAAGCTTTTCGATGAGGAAGCTGTTGGAGAGATTGAATTTTCCGGGGGTACTTATCAGATTCAAGTGCAAGATACGGTCTATGAGCCGGAATCTTACCCTTGGGCATTTCTGCAATTGGATAACCGCGGCTTAATTAAAGATGCCTTTTGCTCCTGTGAATCTGTCGGGGATGCAGATGGCTGCCCACATATTGTTGCCGGTTATTTCCGCGTCTTCAATCACCACAAAAAACCACTGCACATTCGTTTTGAAGAGTCGATTTGGAATCAAATTGGAGTGTATCTTGCCGAGAAATACGGTTACGATTGTACGCGCATTGAAGATACCGATTTCGATATCACCTTCCTCACAGATGCTGCAAAGCAGCACTATCAGAATTTAATACAGCAAAGGAAGCGGGAAACGGAAGAGACGTCCCTGAAATTTTCTAATCTCTCGGAAGAAGAGATCGAATTGTGGAAGGAGGGGCGCCCTTCTCCCAAACTGCAGTATGAGCTTTCGCTGTGGAGCGATCTTGCAAAATGGTGGATGACGATGCAGGACCGCGGAGATGTCTACGAAGTGCAATTTACAGAGCAGCCCAAAAGGCTTCCGACAGCTATGGATGTCTCCTTTCGAGAGTTGTGTTTCACTCTTCCGCTCAATCCAAAGCTGTTGGTGCTGCTTGTTCCCTACTTAAACCACGTGAAGAGTTCGATTCCTGTGCACTCGCTTCCGGAAGACGAGATTTCAAAAATCACCTACGAGCCAGCCAAAGGAGCTTTTCTCGTCCACGGCATTGGAGAAGGGGCTAAAAAGCCGGAAAAACTTGAGAAAGCGATTTCGTTGGGTGGATGGATTTATCTCCCCGGAGAGGGGTTCTTCGCTGCAGAAGCGCACTCCCTGCTGCAAAGAAAAGTGATAGATGGCGATGCGGTATCGGAGCTTTTCCACGAACATTTTCATTTGGTAAAGCAGTTTTTGGAGGGGTACGAGCTGCACGAAACTCCTATTTCCCCCAAATATTCCTTAAAATTCGATAAAAACTGGAACTTACATGTCGAAATGTACCTATTTCACAAAGGAGATTTGAAAGATCCTGAAAGCAGGACGTTTGACGATTGGGTGTTTGTACCGAAGGTTGGCTTTTATCACATTCAAAATCAATTATTTACGGAATTATCTCAGGTTGTGCCGGCTCAAGATATTTCCGATTTTGTGACGACTCATCGTTCTCTACTCAACGGCATTGACGGCTTCCAGACTCACCTCTCGAATATCGAAGCGCAGGTGGATTACAACGTGGACGGCGAAGGGCGTTTGAATTTTACTCGCGTTCTTTTGGATGGCAACGAGAAACACCTGAAAGATTTTGGCTTCTGGATTTACATGCAGGGGCAGGGGTTTTACTCCAAATCGCAATCATCTGCTTCGCTGCCGTTTCGCCCTGGGATGACGTTGACGAAGGATCAGGTGCCTCTGTTTATTCGAATGAATGAAGAGGAGTTGAAAATTTTACCTCGCTTTTTTGCAAACCGCTCTCCTGTTAGTAGAGGGGGGCTCAAAGTGTCGTTGACGGCGAAAGAGGGGCTTTGCATCCAGCCTGTCTACTACTTCCATGACGATGTCGATGCGAACAGCGTGCTCTTTTATGACGATTACACCTTCCAGCAGGGACTAGGGTTCCGTGAGCTTCCTCCCGATTCGCGCCTCCCGGCGGATTTCCAAAGGGAAGTCAATGTTCCGGCTAGTGAGACCGAACAATTTATGGAAACGACATACCCCTCCATCAAGCCTTTTATTTTGGATTTACAAAAAGAGATTCAAGTCCCCGACCATATGCAAATTGTGGTGACAGAGCTGAAAAAAGAGGGGGACGATTTCCTGGCGAAATTGAAAGGGGTGACGGAATTAGGGAAAGTTTCGATTACTCAGTTGTGGTGGCTAAGAAGAAAAAAACGAAAACACGCTTTCTCGCCCGCAGGGCTGATCCCTCTCGACCACCCCAATTTGGCGTGGTTGAAATGGCTTTCACCAAAGCAGGTGGATCGCCGCAGCAACACTGTGCGGTTAACGGTTTTTGAGTTGCTGCGCCTCGAAGCGCTGTTCCCTCTGGTGTATGCCGATAAAGAGGCCGAGAAGGAAATTGTCGAACTCACCAGCTTTAAGCTGTCGGAAGAGCCTGATTTAGAGGGTCTCAACTCATCGCTGCGCCCTTATCAATTGCTGGGAGTGCGTTGGCTGTGGTTTCTGTATCGTCATTCGATGTCGGGACTTCTCTGCGATGACATGGGCTTGGGAAAAACGCACCAAACGATGGCTCTGATCACTGCGATCACGAATTATTGCCGCGGCGAAAAAAAGAAATTCTTGGTCATTTGTCCGACCTCCGTGATTTATCACTGGCAAGAGAAACTGGAAAAATTCCTTCCAAAAATGAAGGTTTATACGTTTCACGGTTTAAATCGCAGTTTAGAAGGGTTTGAGCAAGATGGCGATATTCTTCTGACATCTTACGGGATTTGGAGGAATGAAAAAGAAACTCTTGAAAAGATGGAATTTGAATTGGCGGTTTTTGACGAGGTGCAACTGGCAAAAAACCATCAAAGCCGCCTGTACGCCTCGTTGCAGTCTGCAAAAGCAAAAATGCGGTTGGGGTTGACGGGGACACCGATCGAGAATCAATTGAGGGAATTAAAAGCTCTGTTCGATTTGGTTCTACCGGGGTACATGTTAACCGATGCTGACTTCCAATCTTACTTTGTGCGCCCGATAGAACGAGATAGCAATATCCAAAGAAGAAAACTGCTGCAAAAGCTGATAAAACCCTTTGTGATGAGGCGTAGAAAAGAAGAGGTTTTACAGGACTTGCCGGAAAAAATCGAAGAACTGATCCACTGTGAAATGACGCCTGCGCAGTCGGAACTGTACGAAACTGTGTTGAGGGCATCGCGTGAAAGGATCGTCAGCGAAATTGCGGATGGAAAAAATCCTATTCCTTACATCCATATTTTTGCGCTGCTGTCCCATTTGAAGATGATATGCGATCATCCCGCCGTTTTCCATAAGACCCCTTGGGAGTACCGTAAATACGATTCAGGAAAGTGGGAGCTGTTTCTTGAGCTCTTGGAAGAGGCTCGCGATAGCCGACAAAAGATAGTAGTGTTCTCGCAGTATCTTGGAATGTTAGATATCATCGAAGAACACCTGAAAGAGCACAATATTGGCTATGCAACGATTCGGGGCGCCACCCAGAACCGTGCGGAGCAGCTGATGAAGTTTAAAGACGACCCGGCCTGCGAAGTGTTTGTCGCATCTCTACAGGCGGCGGGTTTGGGAATTGACCTCACAGCCGCCTCTGTGGTGATTCATTACGACAGGTGGTGGAACGCTGCGAGGGAAAATCAAGCGACCGATCGCGTTCACAGAATTGGACAAAAGCGTGGGGTGCAGGTGTTTAAATTGGTGACAAAGGATTCGTTCGAAGAGCGTATCGACAAGCTCATTACGAAGAAGGGAGACTTGATGGAAGAGGTTATCGGTGTCGATGATCATCAAGTCTTGAAGTCATTCTCGAGGGAAGAATTGCTGGAGCTGTTGCAAATAAAAACATGATCCGTTAATGTCTGCACTATCCGAGAAACAACCCTCCAAGGAGAAGTGGATGACACATGACCCTAACAGTGATATTAAGAGGCACTTATCGCAGAATCATTCGTGCTACGTTTTGATTACCTGCGGAGAAGCAAACCCTGAGGGAGAAATCCAGGTGGATATGTCCTACGAAGGGGATCCGACACTTGCTTCATTCCTTTTACAGGATGCTCAGAAATTCA
>CAMFKA010000060.1 GCA_945957185.1 uncultured Chlamydiaceae bacterium
CCTTTTTGCCGGATCAGGTGCGATGGGATTGGAAGCGCTTAGCCGCGGAGCTACCAAGGCCACTTTTGTGGATTCTTCTATGGATAGCATCCGTTGCATCAAAGAGAACCTCAAGACATTTCAAATGGAGTCATCTGCAACAGTGATCCATGCTGATGTATTTGCATCATTAGAACGTCTGCAAAAGAGTGGACAAACGTTTGATTTGATTTTTGCCGATCCTCCGTATGAGCACGGAGAGGATTTTGGTTTAGAAATTCTTTCTAAATTAGATCAAAGCGAGCTGCTTAATCCCGATGCTTGGGTGTATCTGGAGGAGTCTTCGAAAATTGTAATTCCACATGAGGACTTGAAGCATCTGAGGCTGAATAGCTATAGGAAAACCGGGCGTTCAAGCCTCTACGAATTTAAATACCACGCATAAGTCTTGATTGTTTCCATGTGTTATGCCGCGAATGCGGCTAAAGCGTGTAGCCACATGCGTAAGCGTGTGGTAACGATGATATGAAAAACCGAGCCGCGAATGCGGCGGCAGAAAGTAATGCAGAAATCTGCCGCCGTTTTCACGGCTGTATAGATCCTTTTAACGTTACCACACGCTTACGCATGTGGCTACACGCTTTAGCCGCATTCGCGGCTGATTGTCAAACTAACTACGCTAATGTGCTCAAAACGACTTTGATGTCTCTTTTGAGGTCTTTGGACAGCGATGCCGATTGACTTAGTTTATCAAGCGGTTCTTTGAATGTCGCCGCAGGCAACCCTTCGCATAGATACACCAAATAAGTGGCGAAGATAGGGTCTTTGATTACATCGGGAGCTTGTAGAAGATCTACGGCTACTTTTCCGACAGATTCATCACCTTTAAAACATTCCAGCGCGATAGCGGCTTTCTCGTTATCTTCATTTAAGGGTCGCCCTTGCAGAACTTTAAGCAAAAATTCTTTAGCCGGTTCTCCGATGGCTTTCAAAGCGTGAAGAACGCCTTCATCATGGAAGAAGTCTCCGTCGCCAATTGCTTCAAATAGCGCGATGATGGCTTTACGGTCTCCAATTTTTGCTAAGCATTCAGCAGCAATTTCGGGAGCAAAACCGTAGCCCGGAAAAAGAGGATCGTAAAAATCGAGATTACGCAACACTTCGATCAGAGCGGGAGTCGCCGAAAGCTTATACGGAAGAAATGACTCTACTATTTTAGTCGTATCGTGGTCTTCTGAAAGGATCAGATCAGCGATAAGAGTAGGAATAGGGTTTTCTTTGCTGTCAGCTTCGTAAATTTGACGTAGATTTTTATACATCTCTCGTATTCTGGTAATTTTTTCTTCATCCCCTTCCGAAAGCAGCGCGACAGCCAGATTTTCACCCGATTTTTTCTCTTTTTCTGCCAGTTCGATCACGCGTTCCAAGTCAATAGCAGGAGAGCACCCTTTCCCCTCTTTGGTGTAGTAGTCGATCATGACATCGAAGCTGCCGCCGAAATGAGCTTCTCTGTGGAGGAGAATGTCGATGTCTTGCGAGTTAGCGAAATTGTGTTCCCAGCCCTCTTCGTCGATAGAACGTGTCATGAGTCAAGCTCCCCTTTAAAGTGTTTAAGAATAGTACTAAGTATGAATTTAGCGGCGTGGCCGTCGCCATAAAGATTTTTGTGGGAAGGGAAACGACCGCTTTGACTTGCAATGTAAGCCTGTTCGATTTTTTCCGGACAGCTTCCCGTCAATGTGTTATACCCCTCTTCTACTAATTCTTCCCATTCGGTTTCATTGCGCAGAGTGATGCATGGCTTGGAAAGCCAATAAGCTTCTTTCTGGATCCCTCCCGAATCTGTCAAAATGACTTTGGAGCCTTTTTGTAAGGAGAGCATATCAAAATACCCTACCGGAGAAATGAATTTAAGTTGCTCCGGAAAGTTCAAATGTGAGAGATGCGACTTAAACGCTTGCTCTGTGCGAGGATGCAGTGGGAAGACTACAGGAGTGTGTGTTGCAATTTTGGAAAGCGCGACCATAATCCCTTCCAAATCTTTTGGTGAATCGGTATTTTCTGCGCGATGTACCGTTGCCAACACGTAGTTGTCCAATTTTAAATCGGCGCGAATGGTGCTGATTTGTTGAGCCTTCTGGGAATAGTAAGTGACGGCATCCAACATGATATCTCCCGAAACAAAAATATTTGCTTCTAAAATACCTTCTCGTCGCAAATTCTTGCAGGCGCTTTCACTTGGAGTGAATAGTAACGTCGAGCATTGATCGGTCAAGATGCGATTAATCTCTTCGGGCATCTTGCGGTTAAAGGAGCGTAGACCGGCTTCGACGTGGGCGATAGGGATGTGCAATTTAACAGCAGCAAGGGCTCCTGCTAGCGTAGAATTCGTATCGCCAAATACAAGAACGTAATCCGGCTTTTCGGCAAGAAGAATCTCTTCGATTTTTTCGAGCATCCTTCCTGTCATTGCCCCTTGCGCGCATCCTCCGACTCCTAAGGAGTAATTAGGCTTGGGAATCTCCATTTCGGTGAAAAAAATATCGGACATATTTTCGTCGTAATGTTGCCCTGTGTGGATGATGATCTCTTCGATTTCGGGGAACTCTTTTAAAGCTCTACTTAGAGCTGCCGCTTTGACGAATTGTGGTCGCGCTCCGACGATGGTGAGTAGTTTCATAGTTTTTTTACCGTATTGTGGGTCAGGAGATATTTATCCCCGCTGATGGGGCAGGCAGCTTCTTCAGTAAATCCAGGAAGAGTGGCAAGAGGAAGGTCTAGCTTTTCCCCATGTTCACTGATCCAACCCGTTTGGCGTGCGGGATTTCCGATGACCAAAGCGTAGGGCTTTATCGATTTGGTGACAACAGCACCGGCGCCAACGAAGCAGTACTCTCCCAGTTCATTGCCGCAAACGATCGTCGCATTAGCTCCGATAGTTGCTCCCTTACGAACGTGGGTGACTTTGTACTCATTTTTTCTGTTTACAGCACTTCTGGGGTTTGTCACATTCGTAAAAACCATGCTAGGGCCCAAAAATACGTCTTCCTCGCAGATCACTCCGGTGTAAACGCTGACATTGTTTTGCACCTTGACATTCTTCCCTAGTTTCACTCCGGGGCTTATGACAACGTTCTGTCCGATGTTGCAGTTGTCTCCCACTTCGGCACCATCCATCACATGGCTAAAATGCCAAATCTTGGTTCCGGTTCCTACAGATGCGTTGGGGTGTATTTCTGCGGTTGCATGAGCGAAAAATGGCGCTTGCAGAGGCCCTTTGTTCAATTTTTCGAGGGCGCCATGGTTTTCTAAACTTTTTTGTGCCGCGGTTAAGACTTTTAGTACACGGATTCCCTCTTCACCATTAGTTTTAGGAGGTGTGTGCTGTTCGCAGCTATGAAGAAAGTGGAGGCACTCCTCTTTCAGAGGTTCGCCAAAAGGGACTGCAACGGGCTCTCCAACAACTTTGTTCGCCAAGGGGATAGAACCATTTTTCCAAGTGACGGGTTGCTTGTAGAATTGAAGCTTCTGTTCCCATGGTAAGGTGTCATCGAAAACGGCCATGCCGTGGGAGCCAGTGACGACGAGTTTTTGTTCTTTAAAGGGGTGCAGCCAGCTCACGTAGATATGTGCAAAAAGGTCGTTATCGAATTGCATTGTCGTCATGGTTGTATCGGCGATCCCTTTTGATAGGTACGACCCGCCAATGCACCGCAGTTCTTTTGGAACGTTTTCTCCCGCAAGCGAGAGGATGACGGAGATGTCGTGCGGAGCAAAGCTCCACAAAGCGTTCTCTTCCGTGCGAATAGTTCCGAGATTGAGACGATGGGACGAAATTGTATAAATTCTTCCCAATTCTCCATGACGGACCATTTTTTGCAGTTCGATGACACAGGGGTGGTATTGAAGAAGGTGTCCCACCATTAAAATGCGGTCCAATTGCTGGGCGAGCTGTTCCAGCTCTTCCGCCTCTTCTATATTAAGGCAAAGAGGTTTTTCGACAAAAACGTCTTTACCGGCTAATAACGCCTGCTTTGCCAGCGTGTAGTGGAGAGGAGCAGGAGCGGCGATGGCTATTTTATCGATCGCAGCATTATCCAAAACCTTCTGAAAAGAAGGTTCTAACTGCACATCGGTATAAATAGTTTTGTAACTATTGAGGAGATCGAGGTTTGGTTCGCAAATGGTGTGCAAAACGTTTAGCGCGTGAAAATTTCGCGCTAAATTTTTCCCCCAATTTCCCGCTCCCACAAGTGCTAAAGATCGATTCATCGTGCTACCTCTTTTACGCAGTAAGAACGAATACCTTCTACGACGCGATCGATATCTTCGTCTGTGAGCCAAGGGTGCATAGGAAGGCTTAAAACTTCTTTGCAAGCCGCTTCAGAGACCGGAAAACTTCCCTCCCCATAACCTAAATATTCATAAACAGGTTGCAGGTGAACGCATTGCGGGTAATAGACCGCTGAAGGGATTTTCAAAGAACTGAGGTGCTTACTAAGAGCATCGCGATCATCCACTCGAATCGTGTATTGCGCATACACGTGCGTGTTGCCGTCTTGGACTTCGGGAGCGGAGCAAAATTCTCTTAAAAGAGTAGTATATTTCTCTCCAATTGCTCCCCGTTTTTCTACTTCTTCAGGAAAGTGTGGGAGCTTTGCTAACAAAATTGCTGCTTGCATTGTATCCAAGCGACCATTCATGCCGACAAGATAGTGATGGTGACGTACAATAGCGCCATGAGTGCGGATTGCGCGCATTTTCTCTGCAAGGTCATCATCGTCAGTGAATAGTGCACCTCCATCTCCATAGCATCCCAGTGGTTTTGCGGGGAAGAAGCTTGTGGATCCCACAAGAGACATGCCACAGCTGCGTTTACCGTTTTGAGTTGCTCCAAAACTTTGAGCCGCATCTTCAATAACAGGAATTTTGTACTTTTCTGCGATGGCATTGATGATCCCGTAGTCCGGCATTTGGCCGAACAAATTGACGGGAAGAATCGCTTTTGTTTTAGGAGTAATCGCAGCTTCGATTTTTGTGACATCAATGTTATAAGTCACTGGATCGATGTCGACAAAGACCGGAGTTGCTCCGACTAAATTGATCACTTCTGCCGAAGAGATCCAAGTGAAAGGCACGGTGATCACTTCATCGCCGGGTCCAATCTCCAGAGCCCGCAAAGCAATTTCAAGAGTATGAGTGCCGCTAGCGGCACTGATGCAGTGTTTTACCCCGACATATGCAGCAAGCTGTCGCTCTAGTTCTTGAATTTCGGGACCCATGATAAATTGACCGTGATCCAATACTTTATGAATGGCGCTGTCGATCTTTGATTTAAGAAGCCTGTATTGTTGTTTTACGTCTATGAATTCCATAAGTGTTCCTTCGTAATTAGGCTGGGTAAACCAGTGCCGATTTAGGTAAAAAGTTCCTTGTATCTACAACAGGGACGCCATAGCTTAAGATGTCATCCGCAGAGAACACAGTGTGGCGTGTTGCGATGATAAAGCAGTCATAATTTTTAGAGAGAGGCATGCTTTTCTTTCCTGTCATTTGTGGATATTCTCTAGTATGCCCGATCTCTGGAACAAAAGGATCGTGGTAATCTACTGAAGCGCCTTTCTCTTCGAGCAGTCTCATGATTTCAAAGCTAGGGCTCTCTCTCATGTCGTCGACGTCAGCTTTGTAAGCCAATCCTAACACGAGGATTTTGGAGCCTTTCATCGATTTGCAGAAGTCGTTTAGGCAATCTTGTACTTTTGAAACCACATAACGAGGCATCGAACGGTTGATCTCTCCCGCAAGTTCGATAAAACGAGTGGTAATCCCAAATTCTTTTGCCTTCCATGTTAGGTAGAAAGGATCGATCGGGATGCAGTGCCCTCCAAGGCCAGGTCCCGGCCAAAATGCCATAAAACCGAACGGTTTTG
Organism: uncultured Chlamydiaceae bacterium; assembly: GCA_945957185.1. GTDB lineage: Bacteria > Chlamydiota > Chlamydiia > Chlamydiales > Parachlamydiaceae > CAMFKA01. The sequence continues at coordinate 5,910 of CAMFKA010000060.1, forward strand.
ATGCTGCTGCACGGATCATTTCCCAAACATCGATGTTCATGGATGCGCAAATCATTTTCATCTCGTTGACCAAGGCGATGTTGACGCTTCGGAAAATATTTTCAAACAATTTTGCAAGCTCTGCAACCTGTGTGCTGCTGACAGGGATCACGTGATCGATAGCTAAAGAGTATAAGCCAACCGCTAAATCCAAGCTCGCAGGGTTCAAACCACCGACTAATTTAGGAATGGTTTTTGTGCTGTAGTGTTTGTTACCTGGGTCTTCTCTCTCAGGGCTGAACGCTAAGTAGAGGTTTTCTCCCGCTTTCAACTGCTTTGATTCTTCTAGGATAGGAAGCACAACTTCTTCTGTCGTTCCCGGCCATGTTGTGCTTTCCAGCGAAACGAGAGTATGAGGTTGCAGGTAGGGGGCAATCGATTTGCACGAGTCGATAATAAAACGTAAATCAGGTTCGAGGTGATGGTCTAAAGGAGTTGGAACGCACAGAATAACAGCATCGCATTTCCCGATATTGGTGTAGTCTGTAGTTGCTGAAAATCGTTTGCTCGCCAACATTTTAGATAACCGATCGCTCTGGATGTGCTTGATGTAGCTCGTCCCTTTGTTGAGGAGTTCGATTTTAGCAATGTCGACATCAAAGCCAATGACGTTGACACCTGCTTCTGCAAAAACGAGGGCCAAAGGGAGTCCTACATAGCCGAGTCCGACGATTCCGACGGTAAGCTCTTTTTTTTTGATTTTCTCAATTGTAATTCCCATACATGCCGTCCTTCTAAAATTTAGTAAGCCTGATTTTAGCAAATGAGGAGAATACTCGAAAGAAAAACCCGAAACTGCAATAATGACTCTCCCTATCCAAGTTGTTTGGGCAGTATCAAGAAATAATAGTATGGAGAGCGATCATGTTTCGTCAAATTTTAGTTCTAGCAACGGGTATCTGTATTTGCTGTTCACAGTTGTTTGCGGAATCACGCAGCAATGCAACATTCAAAAAAGGGGCGTTCTCCCCTCAAGCCGCGGTCCGTAATAAAGGAAATTTTCCCGGTTTGAACGATGTGAATGCAATTTTGCGCCCTCCCGCTTACCATTCTGGATTTTTCTCTTCCCTCTTAACTGTCATGGGATTTTTACAGGAGTGTGATCAAGCAAGTTGGGATGGATATTGCGTCGATTTTGCCGAAGAAGGAAGTTTTTATGAACCTTCCATGGGGAAAAACTGGTGGACCTATTACTTTGAACCGATTTGCAAAGTTCCCGAGTCAAAGTATGACGACAGATTTATTGCTGAAGAGCAAAAAATGCAGTACGGGTTAAACACGACGTTTCAGGATCGCACTGAAATCAATGGGATCATTCAAAAATATATCCATGTGAATGGCGCAATACAAGCCATTGTCGAGGAGGAAGCTGAGCTCTTATTTGGTAATGCTCCTGTTATCGGAGTCAATTACGTGCGCCCCGATAGAGTTTTCAGCCGCGCTAACAACAGTTTTTTCCATTTTTTTAATGGCGTCAACAAGCTGCTATTAGAAGACGATTTTGCTGATGCTAAAATTTTTGTGTCGACTGATGACAGTGAATTTCTACAGCAGATGATCGAACGATACGGCTCGAGAGTGGTTTACAGAGAGGTGCCTCGTTACGTCAATAACGTTAAACCTGCGTATGAGACTCTTCATCCTAACTTTGACCGAGGACTAGATGAGCTAATCGAGTGCTTGCTCCTTGCCGAATGCCAAGCGATTGTGAGAACAAACTCCCACATGAGCGTGGTCGCTAGCCTCTTCAATCCCACCTTACAGTTCATTACTGTCAGACAGCTGCGCTCGAACTAGTTGCTATTCCGTTCAACCCCTGATTTGATCACAATCAGGGGTTCAATAAAACGTTGAAAATTATTTCTTTAATTTTTTTCTCCCCCTTTGGTAGAGTGTCTGTTTATGCGGGGAGGCTTTGGTGTCCGACGAATTTCTCGATGCCTACAAAGATATTTACGATGTTGTGATTCCAGATCTGGATTACTATCTGCGTCAAATTGATTGCCGCGATGGTTGCCCCGTTAATACAGATCCGCGCGGTTACATGATCGCTCTCCACGCCGGAAAGCTTCTAGAGGGCTATAAAATCGCCCGCGGCCCCAACCCCTTTGCTTCGATCTGCGGGATGATTTGCGGCGCTCCCTGTGAGTCCAGCTGCCGACGCGACCGCGTCGATAAAACCCTCACAATACGAGCCCAAAAGCGGTATCTTGATGAATGGTTCGGTCTCGATAAAGAAGCCCATATCAAATCGCTAGAGTTTAGCTACGCTCGCGGTTCCACCCACCCAACGCCAAACGGTCTGAAAGTTGCTTGCATCGGCGCAGGTGTGGCCTCGTTAACATGCGCTCACGATCTTCTACGACTTGGATACGCTGTCGATGTTTACGAAATGATGCCCAAACCCGGAGGAATGCTCACCTATGGCGTCCCACGCTATCGCCTGAAAACCGACGTGATCTACAACGAAATCGCTGCGATCGAATATCTTGGAGCAAAAATCCACTACAACATGAAAGTGGGCAAAGATATCACCTTAACCGAACTGCAAGAGAAATACGACGCTGTCTTCTTGGGTATTGGTTTGTGGCTGTCAAGAGAGCTTCCTATTCCTGGAGCAGATGCTCCCGATGTTATCCGTGGAATCGAATACCTGAGCGTAAGGTGCATGGGCGAAGAGTGGAAAGTGGGCGACCATGTGATCGTCATCGGTGGAGGAAACGTCGCCTACGACTGCGCCCGTTCGACAGTCCGCAATAACGCCAAAACGGTGCAGATGGTATGCCTCGAAAGCCGCGATGAACAAACCGCTGACGAATTCGAAATTGAAGATGGACTCGAAGAAGGGATTAAAATCCATAATCGCCTAGCTCCGATTGCTGTGGAAAGAGATGCCGACGGAAAAATCGTCGGTCTTCGCGTTCAGGAAATCACCTCTCTATTCGACTACACCGGTCGATTTGCTCCGCAACTCGTTCCCAATGCGCAATTTGTCATTCCCTGCGACACCATAATCCTTGCCATCGGACAAATGATGGACACGACTTTTACTAATGGCTGGGATAAGAAAGAGGAGTTTAAAACTGACCGAGGGGTCATTAAAACTGAAAGAGGAACTTGCAGAACTTCCGTTAAAGGGGTCTACGCAGGCGGCGATGCCGCTTTTGGCGCGGCGCTTTTCATCACGGGGATTAGACATGGGCAAGAAGCGGCTCGTACGATTGATTCAGACCTTCAAGGAACTCGCCCCTATCAAGAATTTGTAGGGGAGTTTACTCAAGTCACCCCGATGCGCGATAAGACGTACCTTCGAACCCCTTGGGCACTCCCTACGATGCAGCCTCCGGCTCTTCGTATTCATAATAATAACCTTGTCGAGAATAATTACACCGATCAAGAGGCTCATGAGCAGGCGAATCGCTGCTTACAATGTCATGTTAGCCCTGTATTTGATGGATCACTATGTATCAAGTGCAACGGGTGTGTAGATGTGTGCCCCTGCAATTGCCTAAAGCAGGTTCCTATTAGCAAACTGAATCTCGATTTAGGAGAGGGGAATCTTAGAAGAGCTGTAGATAATTATTATGGCGTCGATTCCGCTAAAATGAGCGATGACGAGCTTGCCGAGATGGGAAGTGCGATGCTTAAAGATGAAGATCTGTGTATACGCTGCGGTTTGTGCGCAGAAAAATGCCCTACACAGGCAGTAACGATGGATGCGATGAATTACTCTTTCAGATGGCTTGGATAGAAAATATATGTTTTGGTACATCAGTAGTTCCGTTGCCATGGGTTTTGCCGGTTTATTCATCTACATCTACTACTTCTACAAAGGGCAATTTGATGATATTGAAGATGTTAAATACCAAATGTTTCGAGAGGAAGAGCCTTAAGTTATGCCGAAATTTCGCAATTCATTAAATGTCGATCCCAACGATAACGATCCTCAAGTTTCCCGCCGCTCCTTTTTGGCGATGATGGGTGTAGGGGCTTGTCTTGTGGGTGCAGGTTCCATTATGGGAGCTTCCATGATGGGGTTTTTATACCCCAATGCGATGAAGATCCCTCCAAGCATCTTCTCTCTTGGACGTCCGGAAGAGTTACTTTCCCGCGATGGTAAAGTCTTCAATCCGAAGCAAAAAGTTTACATCGAAACGTTAGGCGGTAAAGTGCGAGTCCAAACGGCTGTGTGCACTCATTTGGGCTGCACTGTCAATGCTGTCGAAACAGGGTACTCTTGCCCATGCCACGGCTCAACCTACGATCAGTACGGCAGAAACACCGGTGGACCTGCTCCGCTACCTTTAGTCTATTTTCACGTGTTTAAGGGCGCTTCCGGTGAAATCATGGTAGATAAAACAAAAACGACACTCGATTGGAATGCCGCTTGGTATTCTGCAACGGTATAACTTCTAGGGGATTGAAATGGCTGTCTTTCAGGGAAAACAGCGCGAATCATGGGGAACCTACTT
>CAMFKA010000061.1 GCA_945957185.1 uncultured Chlamydiaceae bacterium
TAGCCCAGGTTGGAGTGAGCACAGCGAACGGAAACCTGGGTAAAGAAAAAAATAAGGTCGAGGCCTGCAAGGCCGGCATAAAAAATGGGTAATGATTATGGCACGGGCAGGGGTGGAGTTACTGCGCTGCATCTGGGAGAGACTTTAAATGTTCAGCAACAACCTAGTGTAGTCCATTCGAGGGTTCGCAAACACCTCTTCGGTTCGGCCTTCTTCTACTAAAACGCCTTTACGGAGCACAATAATATGATCTGTCGTGCTTTCAATGACCTCAGGACTATGGGAGATGACAATCAATCCAAAACCATCGCTCCGCTGCTTCTGTTTAAGCAACATCAACACTTGTTGTTCTGTAACAGAATCCAGCGCGGATGTGCTCTCGTCGGCAATCAGAAAGTCGGGGTTAAGGCTCAACGCACGTGCAATGGCAACCCTTTGACACTGCCCTCCACTCAATTGTGAGGGGTAACGTTTTAAAAATTCCTCTCCCATCCCTACTTCGGCCAACAGAAAGGCAGGATCTTTTTTGATGCCGTGCAGCATCAAGGGTTCGTACAATATTTCTTCGACAGTCCACCTTGGATTTAAAGAACCCGTGGGGTTCTGAAAAATCATTTGAATATGACCGGAAAGTCTAATAACCCCTGAGCAGTGCTTATAAAACCCACACATTAATTTCGCGATAGTGGATTTTCCGGAGCCGCTTTCACCAAGGATACCAAGAGAGTGTCCCTTATCAACACAGAACGACACCTTTTGCAACAGAGGCACACCACTTCTATACGAAAAAGAAACATCGTTAAATTCGATCATGACACGCTCCGCAAAAGAGGAGGCGCCCCTCTTCTAAGACCAGCTTAGTCGGACAAAGCTTTCTAGCAATCCGTTCGTCGTGAGTGATTAACACTATCGGAATCTTTAGCGAAGCCAACAATTCAGTAATTTGCCTCTGAACGATGATGTCCAATCCAGAAGTGGGCTCATCTGCGATGAGGACGTCCGGTTGCGATGCCAAAGCGAGTCCTATTAACACTCTCTGTTTCATTCCTCCTGATAGTTGGTGCGGGTAGCTATTCGAAATTGTTTTAGGATCGTTAAAACCCATCGCCAACAAAAGACGATGTTGCTCTGCTTCTGAGCACACTTCATTAAAATGTGTAGACACTTTCTTCATCGGATGCAGCGAGGTTGCGGGGTCTTGTGGCACAAAAGCAAAGCGGCTGTTGTTGTGTTCGATGCTACCGGAATACGGCACCAGCCCCAATAACGCCTTTGCAAGAGTGCTCTTCCCTGACCCCGACACCCCAATAATCGCGCATGAGCCGTCAATGATCGCATCGATTCCTTTCAAAATCTCTTTTCCGCGAAGCGTGACGCGAAGGTTGTTCAGCTGAATACGTTTCATAAGGGAATTGCCTCCTCCGGAAGCAACTCGTTCAGCATCAATAAAATTGCTGTCAACATTCCACCCGGAATAAAGAGCCTCCAAGGGTAGTATGCTAGCGCTCCGATCGATTCCGCTGTGAGTGACCCAAGGCTTGCGAGAGGCATCTGGATACCGAGTCCCATAAAACTTAAAAACGCTTCCGTAAAAATCGCGGAAGGGATTGTTAATGTCAAAGTGACAAATATCGCCGAAAATGTGTTAGGCAACAGGTGCTTAAAAAGGATACGCCAAAATCCTGCTCCATACAAACGAGCTGCCGTCACAAATTCCATTTGCTTCAATTGAATCATCTGCCCCCTCACCACCCTTGCCATCGGCATCCACCCCACCAAAGCGATGCAGACGATGACTGATAATAGTGAAGTGCCAAAAACGAGAGTGAGGATGATGGCAATCATGACGCTGGGGATGGAGTTCAATAAATCGGCGCAGCTCATCAGTGCCGCGTCTACCCAACCTCCGGCGAGAGCAGCAGCTCCGCCCCACGCGATGCCGATAAGTAGGTCGAGTGCTGCCGCTGCGATACCCACCAATAACGACACGCGCACGCCAAACCACACGCGGGCAAATTGGTCCCGCCCGAGGTCGTCGGTGCCGAAGAGGTGTTCCCATGAGGGAGGGAGATTTGTTTGCTCCAAATCGATTGCCGTAATTTGATCGTGCAAAATCCAAGGAATGACTAGAGAGCAGATGCCGATAGCGAGCAAAAGGGAAAGATAGAATGTTCTCATGCCAACGCCTCCCGTTGTCTTGGATCCAAATAGAGAGTGATCAAGTCTCCGACAAAAGTCAACAGAAGGAGTAGGACGTTAAAGAAGAGGGTAGTGCCAATGATGAGGGGGTAGTCTCTGTTGAGCACGCTATTGACGAACCAATATCCCATTCCCGGGATCGAGAAGATTTTTTCGATGATAAAGCTACCTACAAGTATCGTCGCGATCATTTGACTGAGGTATCCGATTAGGGGCAGGAAAGCGTAGGGGAGTTGATGGCAAAACAACACGCGAGCATACGACAGTCTGCGAGTTTTTGCGGCGATAATGAAGTTCATTTCGTTGGTAGCAGTTAAATTGCTGCGTATCATTTTTGCAATGAAAGCCATTGGCCTTGCTGCTAAAGCAGCAACAGGGAGGATCATTTGCTCCCATGACCCCCAACGTGCGATAGGAAGCAATTGCCATTCGACTGCAAAAACGTATTGAAGGAGTGCTGCCAAAATAAAGCTAGGGATTGCTAATGCTAGAGATGACAGGCCTAATCGAATTCCCGAAGTGTAAGAGGCAATCCCCCAAAGGATTCCTCCCACTATTGCAACAGCAGCAGCGTACCCTCCCAATGTTGCTGAAACGGGAAATGTTTCGGCGATGATGTCGGCCACCTTGCGTTCCCTATAAACATAGGAGTGACCGAAATCAAACTGCGAAGCTGCCAACAAGGTCTTCCATGACTGCTCTAAAATGGGGCGGGCAAGTCCGTTTTGACGGAGCCATGCCTCATGAATGCCTTTATCGAGGTTTTTTTCTTGCAGAAAGGGGTCGCCGGGAAGTTGCAGCATCAGAAATACCGACAGAAGCAGTGTTGCGCAAAGTGTCAGCACCCCAAAAGCAGTTTTATAGAAAATTTTCTTCCACATCAAAAGCTATTCCATCACTTCTAATTCTTCAACATCACCGATGTCCATGTAGGAGTATTTGAGATCGAGCACGCCCAGTTCGGAAACGTTCACCCCGCTGACTTCTTTCTTTTTGACGTAGTTGAAAACCCCGTAGAAAAGAGGGATGACCGGCATGTCGTTAAGAAGTACCTCCTGAGCTGATTCTAACGTCTCTTGTCGCTCTTTTGCCGATGTCTCAGTCATTGACTTAGCCATCGCTTCTGCATATTTGCTGTTTTCCCACCCCGTGTTGTTTCCGCCGTTTGTTTTGTGTGTAAACAGGTCCAGGAAGTTTGTGGGATCTTCGATATCAGCAAACCAAGAGCCTAGGGCGATGTCGTAGTCTAACGCGGTGATCTGTTGAAAGTATGATTTACTTTCGATCCCTTTCAACACAAAATAATCTCCAAAAACCTTTTTCCATTGCTGTTGAATGGCCTGAACGACCCTTTGATTGCGTTCGGTTCCGGTGCTGTAGAGGATGTTGATCTTTGGAAAATTTTCGACTGTAAGATTTAATTCTTGCAATGCCTTCTGAAACAGAGCCCACGCTTCTGTGACGTTGTTATCGGCAAAGTACTCTTTATCTTCTAATCCCATTCCCGGAGGAACCACAGCTAATGCCGGTCTGTTGTTTCCTTGAATCACATTCTTTACCAATGCGCCCCTATCTACGGCGTAAGCGAGTGCTTTGCGCAAGCTGACGTTGTTTAACGGGTTTTTGGTGGTGTTGACGCGGAACCAGAAGGTGCCTGCCGATGGCTTCGAAAGTAAATGTTGCTTCCGCTTTAAGCTCATCAAAGCGTCTTGAGGAATTGTCGATAGCGGAGAACCGGCCCACTCCAATTGATCTGTTTCATACATTTGTAGAGCGGTATGAGCGTCCAGATGGATGAACGAAAATTTCGATAGGTTTACTTGATCCACATCCCAATATGTGGGACTTTTGGTTCCAACTAATTCGTTATTTTTTTTCCACGATTCCAACACAAACGGTCCGTTTGTAATGGGTGCCTCAGCAGAACTTTGAGGATGGAAGGGGAGAAAGAAGTGGGAGGTCAACAACTCTTGAAAATAGGGGGTGGGCGTTTCAAGGTGCACAATAAGAGTAGCATCGTCGGGAGTTTCAATGCCTAGTTGCTCCGGAGCTACTTTCCCTTCTTTCACGGCGCGAGCATTTTTTATCACATAAAGCTGATTCGCATTCGGCGCGGTCGCATCCGGAAGCAGTTGTCCCTTCCAAGCATCGGCAAAATGGTGCGCTGTCACAGCATCGCCGTTTGACCATTTGGCTTTACGTAACTTGAATGTATATGTTAAATCGTCTTGACTCACTTCGTACGATTCTGCCATCGCCGGTACAAACGTTCCATCGTCTTGTTTTCGAAGGAGTCCTTCATAAAGATTTTTGACCACATTGATCGTGTTGATGTCGCGAGCGTAGCGAGGGTCTAATGTTTGGGGGTCATCTCCCATAGCAAAACGGATGTGTCCTTTTGGATCGGAAAGCCAAGCGTTGCGGTTCGGGGATGCTTGTTTGCATCCAGCTAATAATAAGCCACTTAAGAAAACTGTTGTTAAAGACTTTAATTTCATATGAATCCTCGGTATCTGATGCGCATCGTAGCGATGTTACTGAATAAATCACCACTGAGGCACTGAGAACACTGAGACTATTTGAGAAATTTGAGGAGATTTTAACTATTAAACTTTGCAATCAAAGATTTTGGCTTAACTCTTCTAATCTCACATTTTCTCAGTGATCTCACCGGCTCTGTGGTAAATTGTACAACAAGTCGCATCGTAGCACAGAAAAAGTTCTTGTAGCAATCCAAAAAACGAGTTATAACGATATCTTAATAGAGCATCTTAAACCCTAGAAAGAATTTATTATGAAAAAATTTTATGGTGTTACTTGTGCGGCCCTCATTGCATCTTCTTTACTGAACGCGCAACAAACGCAAACATACTCTTATTACGCGCCTTCCGGTCAAGTGGTCACTACAACACAAGTAGATCCCAATAACCCCTCTCAGGTCGTCGTTCCCGGAGCTCCGGCAACAGTTGCAACGCAGCCGGTGATCGTGACACAACCTGTAGTGCCAGGACAGCAAGTGATTTTGCAGCCTGTTAATGCAGTCCAGCCGGGTTATCAATACCAGAACGCCCCGGCAGTGCAAACTCAACCGCTAGGGGTGACTCCACAAGAGGCTGCGGCGCAAAATTACATCTACGGAGAATCATCGGTTCAGTATGCTCCGCAAACTCTACCTGTTAAACCTTATGTTCCTTACTCGCAGCTATCTCCACCACAAAACGCGTATCCGTTATCTCCTACGACTACTCCCGACGTTAACCAAGTTAACCAACAATTCTTGCAGCGATACAGTCAGCAAGACCAGGACTGGATTCGCAGCCAATTTGGTTACACCCAGACGTTTGTCGATCCTAACGCGGGGAAGCCACCTCTTGGTAAGCCGATACGTTATAGCGACCCTTTAAACTTCTCTAAAGCAAAAGCGAAACAAGGCGCTAAAACAGCTATACCGAAGCCGAGAGCTCTGTATAAGAGTCCGGAAGTTCCCACTTACTTTTTTCCGGGAATGGTCGCTTTGTCGAAGCGTTTATGGGTTGGGAGCGACTACTTATTTTACGTTTCCCCCAACATTGGCGTCGTCATTGAATTGATTGCCGACAAGCAAATCAAAAACGATGAAGGGAAAGTGTTGCTGGAAGAGGCAAAACTTAAAAAGACTGTCGAAGAGATCTTTAGAAAAACAGGCATCAATCCTCAGTCATACAGCGTGGAAAATGCTCCACCGCTTCCATTTTTCCATATCTTAATCATGATGTATCACGTCGATAACAAAATCTTCGCTAGCATCTCCGGTCGTTTATTTGAAGAAGCACAACCGGCAAGACTCGATTTAGATGCCCCCGTGGGTACTTTCCAGGCAATCACATGGGAAAAGAACGAGTTGTTGGTTGTTTCGCTATTGCAAGCTCCCGAGCAGTTCGAAGCGATGATCACCAACATTGCCGAAACCTTTACACGTAGATACAAAGAGTTTACAGAGCTCGAGCTCGATGCGATTAGCCCGGACGATTTAAGAGATTGAGTTTGTTTTGGTGTTTGAGTTTCCTGTCGGAGGTGTCAATATGGCCAGTTCAACGAGTTTATCGTTATCGAATCATACGGCAAAAAGAAGTGTTGAAGAATTTTATTCTCGCGGCACGTCAATGGATGCGGCTATCTGCCGTCGTTTGATGGCAATTAGTAGTGCGTTACAGCTTGATTTCAATACATTAGACGCAACACGGTTCGCTCCGGCGGTATGGCAAAATCTGGTTTGGAAAAAGTCTATTACTGAGGTTAAAATTGTTGCTAAAACCTTTTTCTTTAGGTTGCCAACTGCAATTTTCACCTATTTTAAAAATCAAGCTAATGGGAGTAAGAATCTAGTCATCAACGATGATACTAAAGAACGTCTTGCAAATGGTGTATGGTTGAGAGCGGGCCAAGGTGCTTTTGCTGATCTGAAATGTACTAGTTATGAGGGCGCCACTCATTCAACCGTACAATTTACTCTTCCTCATGTTATTTATGAATATCAAACCCGTACACATTGCGACTATATAGAAACCACTCAAAAACTTATCGAATACATTCAAGGTAGATTACAGGCCTTTATTCACCCTGATTTTTTGCAAGATTATTTAGATAATGGAAATGCAAAGCCGTTTCTTTATAAAGTGAATGCCGAAGCAACTATTCAATTGAATCAGACGGTGCAAGTCGTCTCTACAGTGACGCCTAATGTGCAGCAACCAAAAAGACAAAGGGTTGCCTCTAAAGAGGTGTTACTCTCACCACCACGTCGCTCTAAAGAAGATTTATTCAATATCTGTCAACGCATTCATCTGTTTTCGCGGCTGCTGTCCGGAGAGATTGGCCAGCAGCATGAGAGGTGGTTTTATGTGAGGTCATGGAGCCGGCTAATGGAAAGGTTGAGGGCTAAACGGCTTGTAAGGATGATTTCGTGTGACGAAAGTCGGTTTAAACTTAAAGTGGATACCGCATTTCTCCATTACCATATTGTGGGTGCTAAACTCGGTTATGGCGTTGAAGAGTCATCTAACGAATTGAAGTGGATTGCTGAATCTCATCCGAAAGGGGAGTTGTTGGTTTCAGAATTTTTACAGAACAGCCACAAAGAGTTTGGTGAAATAAAATCGGCTGTTGATGGGCCTAATTATCTCACAGTCTCCGTAACATTGCCATTTTTGCCGAAGTCGAAGTTAACCCTCGATCAGATTGCTTCGACTTATCGACGAATTTTAGAGGGGTATTTGAATGAGGAGCTGCTAGCAAAAATTGAGCAGCAAGGGTTTCACTCTGTTGCAGAGTTGCGAACAAATTATATTCCATTTTCGGTATGCGTTAAAAATGCTTTGGTTGTAGAACTGTAATTATTGTGAATCATTGTTGTTAAATATAAACAAATTTATTTAAAATAATGATTATGAAGGGGGATGGTTTTTCCTCTGTCTTTGATTATTAACCGTGAGGTGAATAATGAAGAAAAAAATAGAAGATAAAGACTGTAGCTGTAAGGCAAAAAAGAAGCTTAAAAAGCCTCTTGCAAAACGAGCAGCAAAACGTCCTGCAAAATAACCTGAGGTTATTGAGAGAGCCATATTTTTTCATTAAAAAATATGGCTCTTTTGTTTATATGAAAGTATCTGCGAGATGTAGGGTAGTAAACCCACCCTTGCCCCTGCTGCCCTGAAGTCTCCACCAGATGTAGGGTAGTAAACCCACCCCTGCCCTTGCCCCTGCCCCTGCCCTTGCCCAAAATCACTACATAAAACTACATTTGATTCTGAAGTATCGCTTATGTGTAAACTCACTGAGATACCAGGTCGAGGACGACCTGGCTACATTGTTTCATTTCCAGATTAAAATGAACGAAACGAACGGAATTTGGGCAAGGGCACGGGCAAGGGCAAGGGCAGGGGTGGGTTTACTACCCCTGCATCTGGTAGACACTTTCGTATGCTATCTATTGAGATGATCGATATTACGTTCCTCTTTGACAGCGTCGAGCACTTTGTTTCCGACCTCTTGATCCGCTTCAGGCAAGAATTCTCTGATGTCTTCCATGACCGCAATCGCCGCTGCAGACATATCTGCTGCAGAGTACAGATCGGGTTCAAAGCTCACATCGGAAAGATCGTGTCTTTGAATTGGAGATCTCTCAACAGGGATTTCCCGTTTGTAGTCGATAGAAGTAGTCTCCCGTTTCTTTGTAAGCAATGGATTCGATTTTGCAAACGTTTCCATCAGCTTCATTTTCGATTTTGCCGTTTCCTTGACGTTGGCGATCTTCAAATCGTTGGACAATGTCGAATCGTTTGCCCATTTGATTCCGCCGGCTTCGGTATTAATGTAGCTGACATGTCCGGATAACACTTCTGTGTTGATCAATTTTTCCGGATCTACAAACGCTTTCTCTATTGCAGGAGCTTGAGGGATCTCCACATTAGTAGGGATCGCCGCAATAGCTTTGCCTGCAGTGAAGTTGCGGTCACGTGCTTTGAACAGTCTCTCGACTCCGGAAGAGGCAATTTTGTAAATTTCTGAAGTCAAGAAGCTAGCTTGAATTGCGTTAAGCATCGCTCTTGTTTCAGATTTTGTTTCTGCTTCGCCATCGACGCGGAACAGCTTCCAATCCTCTTCAAGGAATTTGACGCCGAAGTGAGATTCTAGCAAGTCTCTCTCTAGCTGAGGATTGACTTCATACACTTCACCGATGAATCCGGCTCCAATTTTAGAAACGACGTCACCGGTTGTGACGTAGTTGATGACACTAGGGCGTGTTGTGTCTTGGTTTTCATTCCATTGTTTGTAGTAGTCTTCCTCTACTCCTGGGGAGTTGAAGAAGATAGAAGGGTATTTGTCGCTTGTTTGGACGTAGTGAACAAAGTCAACAATCGCTCTTTGTCCCAAAACTCCCCCTTGGCTGTATCCGAAGACGCGGAGTTTTTTCGCGTGGTCTTCCTGACTAAACCATTTGTTCAGGAACTCAGAAAGTGTTGGCAACAGAGTGTTGTAGTGTGCTCTTGCTGGTCCCTCAGAGTTTAAGTTTTCGATGATAGAGCGCACTTCGGAAACTTTTTTAAATCCTAATTTTGTGCCTCTAAATATCAGAATCGGAGGTGCATTTTTCGCTGCGAGGAAGTAGACCGGAATTTCGGATGAACCGAGTAGGAATACTTTCTCCACTGTATAATCAATCGCCACCTGTTTGCCTTGCAGATTTAGCGAAGGAAATGCAATTTTAAATCCTTCGTTCAAGTCTTGCGCGGCAATGTATTTTGTGAGCAATTCCACTGCGAGAGCTTCCAATACAGGAAACTGCTCTGGTGCAACGTCCATGCTGCTTATCGACTTAAGCTCATCGACATATTTATTCAGATAAGCTTCTCCAAACTCTGCAGGGTTAAGGCTCTTTTCTAGCATGCTGCGTTGCTTGCTGTTTAAGTTCTCGGTTTTTATTGCCACCTTAGACTTTCTTTTGAAAGAGAGGTCGGCAAGGCCTAAGAACTCAATCAAATCGCTAAATTTCTTGATTTTACGTTTTTCTCGGTAGCGGAACATATTGCGTTTTCTTGTTCTTAATGGGTTGCCCATTCTTGTTTTCGCTGCAAAATCAGCTTTTTGGGCTATAGGTCCAAGGAAGAACAGGAGTCTTGAGAGGTCATCGTTTTGATAATACCACTCTCTACCGCCATGAGAAAAGTCTTCATCGCGAACCGGTTTGATATCCAACCCACTACCATCGCGTGAGGGAACTTCCTCGACAAATTTCGAAGCGCCTCCGAAGTTGCTGCCCGGATCTTGATACTTCGCATGCTTACCTGCGTCGTCATCGGTGTGTGTCATTCCGTTATCGAGAGCATCTGTGGGTAAAAACTTGATGTTAAGGTCGCTTAAACTGAAGTCTAAATTGTTAGCAAAAGGATTGCCCAACTCTATTCGATCGAGCGGTGTAGGTGAACCGTCAGGATTGTGAAAAGGAGGAATGCCTCCATCTGGAGGAGGTGGGGTATTCACTATTCCAACTCCATCGCCGACAGGGGTGACGTTGATGTGCGCTGTTCCTACACTGCTTGTGGCAGTGCCATCGCTCACTGTATAACTAAAGCTGTCAGGGCCGTTATAGTTCGGATTGGGTGTGTAAGTGCTGTCTCTTATACACATCTGACGCTGCCGACGACTAGTCGAGTGT
>CAMFKA010000062.1 GCA_945957185.1 uncultured Chlamydiaceae bacterium
GCGAATCACGGGGGATGATTTATTTGTCAAAAAAAGATGTGCGCAATAGGATGCCTGCGTCCCCGCGTCTCCGCGTTAATCCGTTCCTTTCGTTGGGTGTTGATTGATAATAGCATACGAAATCGAATGAGTTAAGGTATGACACATCATTTCGGAGTGGGAAATGCTTTACAAATGTCCATCAAGCTGTATTCATGCTTAACTCTTTCATAAACTTCGTCCTGAATCTCGCATGGATTCAATCCCCATATCTCTTTGCAATACCTTTCGATGGTAACGTCCGAAGAGAACTCCCCCATTCCCGCGATATTGTGAATCGCAAATTTTGCCCACTCTAATGGCTCCTGATACAACGCTTCAACACGTTTTTGCGTTTCATAATAATCTTCCAGATCCTTTAGAACAAAATAGATGTCCGGAGAACATCCATAATGCATCTCCATCAATTTATGGTAGATGTCGCTGAAAGCTTGATGCTCCTCATCGGTCTTTGCAAATGTCCTGTCACGCAAGGTGTCAACGGCACGCTTGATTTTGGGATTTGAATTATAAACATCGCTTGGATTGTAACTACAATTCAATTTCAATTGTTCGATCGTTTCGGCAGAACATCCAAACGCAAAAGGCCACCACTCGTCCGTAATCTGTTGCCGCATCTCGATATTCGCGCCGTCATTGGTTCCAATTGTCAATGCTCCATTAATCGCAAACTTCATATTTCCGGTGCCGGATGCTTCCATCCCCGCCGTGGAAATCTGCTCCGACAGGTCTGCTGCAGGAATAATGACTTCCGCTTTGGATACATTGTAATTTTCGATATACACAATTTTAAGCAATCCATCGACATCGGGGTCTCGATTGATCTTACGAGCAACTGCACAGATAAACCGGATAATGTCTTTTGCTGTATCATAACTTGCTGCGGACTTCCCTCCAATAATCACCGTTCTTTTAATCCGGTTATGGTTGGGGTCGCTAAGCATGTCATGATAGATCATAATCACTTGTAAAATGTTCATGAGCTGTCTTTTATACTCATGGATCCGCTTCACTTGCACATCAAAAAGCGAATTAGCGTCGAGAATAGGGGGAGGAATCGATATTTTTCCTGTGCTGTCCCGCAGCTTATTCTCGTGATTGATAAAATCAATTAGACGCATTTTATTCTTTCGTTTTATCTCGATGAACTCTTCAAGAGACGCATGATCACTTGCAAAATCGGCTAATTTCTTAATTTCCGGAAAATTAGTGATCCACTTATCCCCTATTCGCTTGGTAATATACTTTGCTAAATCGGGGTTGCAGTGCAACAGCCATCTTCTGGGGGTGACTCCATTGGTGACATTGATGAAACGATCCGGATAGAGCTCATAAAAGTCTTTGAAAATTTTGCTCTTCAAAATTTCGGTGTGCAACGCGGCGACTCCATTAATTTTGTGAGACCCCACAATGGCAAGATGCGACATCTTGACTTTCCCTTCTTCGATGATCGACATCCTGCGGACGCGCTCTTCATCATTAGGAAACTTTGCTCTAACGGTATTACAAAACTCTTGGTTCAACCGCTCGATAATTTTGAATTGCCTTGGAAGCAAATAAAACATCAAATGTTGATCCCACTGCTCTAAAGCCTCACTCAAAATGGTGTGATTCGTATAACCACACACCTCAACTGTCATATCAACGGCTTTTTTCCATGGAATGTCGTACCGTTTAGTCAAAGCGCGGATCAACTCTGCTACAATCAATGAGGCGTGTGTGTCATTGATTTGAATGCGCACTTTGTCGGCAAAAGAACGGAAATTGTCATGATTTTCTAAATAGTGATGAATGATGTCCTGTAGCGATGCTGATACAAGTAAAAATTCTTGCTTCAATCGTATCCGCTTTCCCACTTCGTGGTTGTCGCTAGGGTATAGCACATCTGTCAAAGTGGTGTTTTCAGACGCTTGATCCAACGCGCCGGCATTGTATCTTTGCAATTGAAAATTGCTGGGAGACTCCTTTGTCGTCCACAATCGAAGGGTCACCACATTGAATTTTGGGGTCGGCGAATACCCAATGATGGGGATATCGTAGGGCAATGCCCACACTTCTTCCGCATTTTGCAATAGCAAAATGTCGTCGCCATGAATATTTGTCGATGGAATCGTCTGCCCGCAGTATTTAACGACACACTTTCGCAAATCGCGACGAAATTCCCAGGGATTTTCGCTCAACAACCAGCAGTCGGGAGCTTCCATTTGCAGGCCATCCCACAACTGCTGTTCGAAGATTCCGTATTGATATCTAAGTCCATAAGCTTGAGCAGGATAATTGTGTGTTGCCAGAGAATCCAAAAAGCAGCTAGCGAGCCGACCAAGCCCCCCATTCCCCAATCCGGGATCGAGTTCTTTTCGAGCAATATCAAAGTAGTTGCGGTTCAGCTTTTGCATCACCAGCCGTATCACGTCGTTGCTATTGAGGTTGGTGATATTGTTCGTAAGAATTCTACCCGGCATGTACTCCATGGAAAGGTAATACAACATCCTGGTATTTTGGTTTTCTCGCGACCGCGATGAAGCGAGCCAATTAATCATAATTTCTTCACGGATGGCGTAAGAAATGGCACGATAGAGCTCTTCAGTATTCGCTTCTTCAAAAATTCTTCCCATAGTCGAAATCAGATAATGCTTTGCCTTTGCCGCTATCACATCTGATTGATAATCCAATTCCGGGGAAATCTGCCCAGTCATCCTGCACCTCTCGCGTGTATACGTCTTATGAGTACCAAAAAATCTCTTTTTGGAGTAACCGAAAGTGATTCAAAATTCGAGGATTTTATAAGTCTTGTTGTATAAATCACCACTGAGCCACTGAGAACACTGAGAAAAATGAGCTGAGGAGAATTCAAGGCTCATCACACATTGAGTACCCAAATCTAATAAATGAAAAAATCACGATGCCAATATATCAGATACAACAACTTTCATCGTTCCATCGTCATATCGTTATATCGTTTTCTTGCCTCAAAATTTATCTCAACGATAAAACGATTTAACGATGTAACGATAAAACGATAATTGAATGATATAACCACTCTCATATTTCTCAAAAATTCTCAGTGTTCTCACTGGCTCAGTGGTGATTCATCAACAAACTATTTCAGCTTAAAAGCTTTAGAAAATTCTTCTAATAGAGGTCGTTGTCGGTAGTTATCACTCAAACTATTCCAGACAATTTCCATTTGTTGAGTGGTAATGGTCGGCAACGCATCTTTCAACATCTCTTCAAAGGTTGCTTGGCTAACCCCCTCTTTCAACTTCACGTAGCCTAACGAGCCCCCCTCCTCATTATCATCAGGAGAGACAAACAGCTCCGGCCATTTGACATGCAGCTCAGAAGCCCTTACTCCTCCGATTAAGGAAAGAGCTAAAAGACCATGACCATAGACAATCATCTTGTTTTGTAATTCTTCTAATTTTGGTCGAACCTCTCCCATAAAAGCTTCGACATCTTCAATTTTTAAGGGACTCCCACTTGCTGTTTTGGGGCGTAGTAGGGCGGTAAGAGCGTTAAAATCGTGAGGGTTGGTAAGAGATTGTGTCCGTGCACCTAAAACCTGTGTCCATGCTTTTTGTTCCATCTCTTGCGCTTCTTCCTTGGCCTGTCGAGACACATTTGAATCGGAACGGTAGTCTATCACATAATTCCTGTACTGCATGAACTCGTTCACAGCGCTCATAAAATCATCAAACTTTTGATCTCCCCCAACGTCGGCGATGACGATCCCTTTCTTATCGTAAAGAACGTTCGCAAGCTTGTGATCTTTATGCATGTACCCTTTCTTCCAGACATGCAAGATACCCCTCGATAACCTATCAAGAGCGTTAAGCTTCAAGTGTGCAATTTCTAGCTCATCTCTCTCTTTATCTTGCAGAACATTTGTGACGAATGCGTTGCCATCCCCTTCATACTTATGCGCCAAGTATCCTGTCACTTTACCATTTACTTTCATGACAGCGTGTGGGGGCTTTTGAACGTATTTGCTTTTCAATTTTACTAATCTATTAACCTCTTGCTCAATCTCTTCGGGTTTTGACTCCGCCACATCGCTTTTCAATTTTTTAAGAATCAGATTGCTTTCCGTAGGGGTGCGTTTAGATCCCTCTATCACAAGGCTGTTAATGGAATAAACTTTACCGGAACCCCCTTCAGCAATCTTGTCGTCGATTTTTTTATAGTAATGTAACGTGACTGTTCTTTGTCCCAAAACTTTTGTCTGGATATCCACCATGACCCTTGTTGTGTCGTCGCTCTTGTGAAGTACAACCGTGTTTCCAGGCTCTAACATTTGTTCGCGAACTAAGCTTGACATCACCTGTGCGTCGAAATCGAGGTCGTCAAGAATTTGATCGAATTCCTCTTGGGCAGCTTCTTTCTTTTCATTTCTTTGTCGAGCGCTTTTCTTTCGGCGGTTGCGATAATATTTCATGCTTCTCACAAACACCATTCTGAGAAGCTTAAATAAATTAACAGCCAACACAACCCCTAGACTGATCCCATTCGGAAAGTAAGTGTAGCGATTTGCAGCGTTAATGACCCCTTCAACACGTGTGAAAGCAACGTCCATTTGCTGTTTCATCAATGGAGGGATGATCTCTTCCCGAATGTTTCTCTTGAGTGCAGCAAAAGCCTCTGCACCGGGACCAACCACGCTGTTGTATAACGCATTTCTCACTTCATGAATGTCCATGCAGCTCTCCTCGCATCACACAATTTTCAATCGCTTCAAGATGTTTTTTCCACTTACCGCCATCGTCTTTGGCGGCTGTTGTCTGCTTTAGGGAGGACAATTCTTCCAAAACCAAATCTTTTTGCCCTTCTTCAATGAGAGAAAGCAGTCTTAGTAAACGGATTTCTATGTTGTCAGGATTGATCGCTATGCTTTTATTAAACGCTTGGATGGCCTCTTCGTGACGATCAAGTTCCGAGAGCACAATCCCCATTTTGGCAGGAAATTCTGCGACTGCAGGATCGATCAATGTGAGAAAGAAGAAAATATCTAACGCATTTTCATACTCTTTCTCTCTGAATTCATGTTCCCCTATCAGAACGATCGATTCGAGCGAACTCTCTTTGAGCTTAAGGATTTGAGCGTAAGAGCGAGTTTCATCTTGAGGAGGACTATTTTCCTTCGCTATAAGATCGCTAGCCTCATCCCAGTTGTCGAGAAGATCTTGAAAGGCTTTGGGGGAAAGAACTTGCGGCCCCACTGCTTGGATCACATCACAAGCGGTGAAAATAGCCTCTGTCAGCTCTTTCATTGCGTATTGTTTGATGTATTTTACGAAGAGAGCATCGCCCCAAGCGCTTTCGTTTTGGTAGCTATGCTCCTTATCGAGAGACTCCAGATCCTTTGTTACTTGTTCGTTAGCCCATTTTGCGAAAAGGGCAAGCCGTTCCGGATCCAAATATAAATCATCAATTTCTGCCGCTGTTAAGAAGGCTAAAGGATTCCGCATTAATAAATCTCTTTGTCTTAACTATCTATTTATAATTTTAATCTATTTTAACATATTTAGCAAAATCCGATAATCAACCCTACCAACACTTAGTTCAAAAAATCTTCGTACTAGTGAAATACGATGCCTAATTGTAGGACTTTATATTTTGGCCGTATTCGTCAAATACGGCCAAAATGTCAGTAAAAAATGGCCGTATTCGTCAAATACGGCCAAAAACATTTGAAAAATGGCCGTATTCATGTTAATATTAGCCGTATCAGGATACAAAAAAACAAGTGGTTTTATGAATTCGCAAAATAAAAAATTGGCAGTATTGCATCTCTTAAGTCAAGAATCTCAGCCAATTTCTCTTCCGGAACTACTGAAAAAACTTGAAGGCGAATATGTGGCAAGAAGTGTCCGAAGATGGCTTAGCGAAATGATCGCTGAAGGAATCGTTGAAAAAATTGGACTCAAACGCGGAACCAAATATCAAGTCAAACAACGAGAAACTCGAATTACTGGAAAGGTCAATAGTTGTTTCGGACCCGAAAGTGTAAAAATTCTAGAAAAAGTACGTCAGCCACTATATGAAAGACTCCCTGTATCCTATGTGACTGAATGGCTTGAAGAATATGAGCCAAACGTCACTTTTTATATCCCTTTGCATTTCCGTAATGAATTACAAAAATTTGGTAAGCGCTCCGAAAAAGAAGATCCTGCAGGAACATATGCCCATCAAATTTTTAATCGATTGCTTATCGACCTGTCGTACAATTCTTCCAGACTTGAAGGAAACACTTACTCATTACTCGACACCCAAAAACTTATCTTGGATGGAACGGGAAACGAAGATAAACTGGAAGAAGAAAAAATTATGATTTTAAATCATAAAGAAGCTATTCGCTATTTAGTAGACAATGCCCATAGATTAAATGTTTCCGTGCAAACCATTTACACACTGCATTACCTCCTTGCAGACGGATTGGTTGAATCGCGTTATGCCGGCAAAGTTAGAGACCACGGCGTCCGCATTGGGGGGTCTACATACATTCCCTATGAAGGCAAAAATCAATTACAACAACAACTGATATATATTACCGAAAAGGCTGCACTAATTAACAATCCATATGAACAAAGTTTTTTCTTACTTGCCCACATTTCTTATTTACAGGCATTTACAGACGTAAATAAGCGAACTGCACGGCTTTGCTCAAACATTCCTCTTATTAAAGATAACTTTGTTCCTCTCTCTTTTAATGACGTAGAACGCGATGACTATGCATCTTCACTCATAGCCATCTATGAACTGCAAAATATTAAACCTCTTCTCGATCTTTATGTGTTCTCGTATATGCGTACATGTGCAATGTATGACACAACAGTAAAAGCTATCGGCTTCGATGAAATACGGGTGCGTTACAGACAAGTTCGAAGAAATGTTTTACGAGACATCATTCTTAATACGCTTTCGGGAGACATATTAAAAAATTTCGTAAACGAACAATCTGAAAAATTGGTAAAAGAAGATGAACGAAAGTCCTTTATTGAAGATGTTTACGAGGATCTTAAAGAAATGGACTCGAGCAGAATCGTAGGCCTTGGGATCACAAATGCAGAATTAACAGCTTGGAAAAACAAGAACACCTTATACCGAAAGTGATTTAAAGGACATTGGCATGAAGTATGTTTATCTCTCTTATTTTGCAGTATTCATGACAGTGATGATCGTCGCCACAGTCATTGCTTACAGCAGGCAATCGGGATCCACCGGATTAGATATGTCAAAAGTACAAAAAATGCGCTACGACGCGGTGAGTCAGTCCCCATGACACTTCTTCTTACAATGTTGCCCATCTACCTCTTAGGAAACTTGCATTGCCTGGGAATGTGCGGCCCTCTGGTCATGATGATCGGAAAAAACCGTTTCCGTTACTTCTACTTTTTAGGAAGGCTATTTTCTTATACGATTGTAGGTGCAATTGCCGGAGGCTTTGGAGCCGTCCTCAATATCATTTTGCACACCTATTCTATTCCTGCAGCGACAAGTCTCCTCTTCGGAACCATCATTTTAATCGCGGGATTATGCACACTTTTAAATTGGAAAATTCCAAACGGATGGCTGCGTGGCAGCGGAAAAATCTCTAACACATTGACACTGTTACTTCTAAGAGAGAAACCTCTCCCCACATTTCTATTCGGATTTTTCACTGTACTGCTTCCTTGCGGTCAAACGTTGATCGTATTTTCTGCGTGTGCACTTTCAGGAAGCGCCGTAGTGGGCGCTATCAATGGCGCCGCTTTTGCATTGCTCACCTCCCCTTCGCTATGGTTTTCGATGCACATGCAAGGGTGGATGGGGAAATGGAAAGGACACTACGACACTTGGATGGGAGCTGCTGCTGCCATCGTGGGGGCGATATCGATTGCCAGAGGCCTTGCCGATCTCGAGGTGATAGAACATTTGTCCTACCATATGACCGATGCCGTCCACCTAGTGTTGTACTAGTTGGACATGTCCATTTATTCCCCCAACAGCTATAGTCCCGATTTTAAGTGCACGACAGGTGTTGTATGAAAAAACCTTCCTTTCTAAAATCCTTTCTCCAAGGAACCTTTGCCCTTCTCGTTCTTTATTTTGCGCTCATGCTCTATTGGTCCTCCGTGAATGAAGAGCAAACTCTCCTCGACATCAAAGAACAACTTGTCCAAATCAAAAAAGAGTTGCTTCACTTCAAATCTTCCCCCGCTTCTTCCTCATCCCCGGCAACCTCACAAGTATCGTCAAGACCGCATATCGATCCTTCACTCCCCAATTTACTTCAAGAAGATCCTTTTTTCGAAAAAACTCTCCCCCAACTCCTAGGTTCTAATTTTATTCCTCACGGGATGTTCCACTCTTCCACTCTTGGTAAACCCGACAATCTCCTACCCATCAGCGACTGGGCTGTAGTAAGTTCTTGGAACTCTATGTGCAACATTTCACTTGCCCGCTCCGCTTTTGGTATTTACGAGTCATTCTGTCCTTATGGAGCCATTAAAATTGAAGAGCGCGGAGATCAAGAGTACTGGGTTCACTTACGTGAAGGAGTCTACTGGGAGCCGCTAAAACGGGATTTCTTTCCCCCCGGATTTCAGCTAGCTGACACTTTTCTCGAAAAACACGCCGTCACCGCTTACGACTACAAATTCTTCCTCGATGCGCTCATGAACCCATACAACCAGGAATCAGGAGCCGTTTCCCTACGCAGTTTCCTCGACGATATCGAAGAAGTACGCATCATCGATGACCTCACTTTTGTTGTGAAGTGGCGCCTGAAAGAGTTTAAACAACACGACGGCACCGTCGTCCACAAAAAAAAGTACATCGCAAAGCTACTGACAGGAAGCTTAAGCCCAATCCCTGTTCACATTTATCAATATTTTGCAGATGGAAAAAAAATTATCGAAGAGGATTCCGATCCTAACACCTACCGTAACGACTCGGTCTGGGCGCAAAATTACAGACAACACTGGGCAAAAAATATCATTGTCAGTTGCGGAGCGTATGTTTTTGACGGAATGACAGATCGAGAAATTAAATTTGTCCGAAATCGGAACTTTTATAATCCTTACGCGACGTTAGTGGAAGGATCGAAAATTGAATTCAAAGCGAGCACAGACGCGATTTGGCAAGACTTTAAGCTCGGTATCAACGACACTCACTCGTTACAGCCCGATGAAATTCTTCAATTTCAAGACTTCATCCAAAGCGATTTATACAAGGAACAGCCCTTCCCCATCCTCAAATTACAATTTCTCTCTCGCTCCTACAGCTACTTGGCATGGAACATGAATAATCCTCTTTTTTCATCCTCCCTCGTTCGCCGCGCCCTTACGATGGCTATCGACCGCAAACGAATCATCGAAAAAAACTTAAATGGTCTTGGAGAAGAGATTCACGGCACTTTCTTCAAATATTCACCTTCGACCGACTCCTCCATTACCCCCTGGCCCTTTGACGTCCAAGCTGCTAAAAGGCTGCTGGAACAAGAGGGTTGGTACGATAGCGATGGTGATGGTGTGATCGATAAAATGATCAACGGCGTTCGCACGCCTTTCAAATTCACCATCACTTATTTCGTCAAAAACTCCGCCTCAAAATCAGTTAGCGAATACATCGTATCAGCATTGCGTGAAATCGGCATCGATGCACGCTTAAATGGTGTTGATATTCAAGACCTAACAACTACTGTCGAAGATAAATCATTTGATGCTCTCTTTATGGCGTGGCTTTTGGGAACTCCTCCGGAAGATCCTAATCAACTGTGGAACTCGCAATGGGCGAAGGAAAAGGGTTCTAGTAATATTGTAGGCTTTGCCAACAAAGAGGCAGACTCTATCATCGAACAGTTAGAATTCGAGAGTAATCCCGAAAAGAGAAAAGAACTGTACTACGCGTTCGACAAAATCATGCATGAGGAGCAGCCCTACACATTTCTATACTCGCCTAAAACAATCCTGCTTTACCGCAGTTACCTCCAAAACGTCTTCATTCCTGCCGATCGGCAAGACCTAGTCCCCGGTGCCGATATCACTGAGCCAGATTCCACGATCTTTTGGATTAAAAAATGACTAGCTACCTGATTCGCAGACTTCTACTTCTTCCTTTGACAATGTTCTGCATCATCCTTGTCAACTTTGTCATCATCAACATGGCACCCGGAGACCCTATTTCTGTGACAGAGGTATCACCGGATGGCAATCCAACCCGTCGCGACGACCGCGCACAAGCTTTCGGCAGCGACGAGCGTTATTTGATGTTTCG
Organism: uncultured Chlamydiaceae bacterium; assembly: GCA_945957185.1. Lineage (GTDB taxonomy): Bacteria > Chlamydiota > Chlamydiia > Chlamydiales > Parachlamydiaceae > CAMFKA01. Next base: position 10,294 of record CAMFKA010000062.1, read on the forward strand.
CGAATTTTATGGACTGACTCTTCCGATCCTTTTTAATACTTATGAATTTTTATCGGAAGATACTGTCAGAGAGCAATTGCACGCCCTACAGTACGA
>CAMFKA010000063.1 GCA_945957185.1 uncultured Chlamydiaceae bacterium
AAATCAGAGTAGCATATTATGATTTTTGTCAAAAAAAGATGTGCGCAATAGGATGTCCGCGTCTCCGCGTTATTTGCTCCCTTTTAGAGGGCGTCTTCGAGGCGTTTTACGCGATCGACAAGCTTTCCGATATTCCTGAGAAGGACTGCATTTTTGTTGTACTCTTCTATAGGCATCACAGGAATTCCGTTATACTTTCCGGTTTTAAGAGACTTCGAGACTCCACTGCAGGCTGCAATCATGACGCCATCATCTAATGTGAGGTGCCCTGCAATCGCGCATTGCCCTCCAATCACGACATATTTTCCTGTTTTAGTCGATCCTGCCAGTCCGGTCTGCGCAACGATGATATTGTAGGGTCCAAGCTCGACAGCATGGGCGAGCTGAACTAAATTGTCAATTTTTGATCCCTTGCCTATACGTGTGGCAGAAAAGCGAGCGCGGTCGATAGTGGTGTTTGCTCCGATTTCGACGTCGTCTTCGATGATGACGGTTCCGAGTTGCTCTAATTTTTCATGCTCACCGCGTTCATTGAGGACAAAGCCAAAACCACACGACCCAATCACTGCGCCGGGTTGGATAACGACATTGTTACCGATGGAGCAGCCTTCGCGGATGACAACGCGAGGATGGAGGGTGCTGTGAGATCCGATTTTGGAGTAAGGTCCGATAATACATCCCGCACCGACGGAGGTTCCGTCGCCAATTTCTACATGTTCGTCAATGACAGCGAGGGGGCCAATGTTTATATGAGCGCTAAGTTTTGCTGTCGGATGAACGACAGCAGAGGGGTGAATACCTGTAAATCCCGTTTTGGGGGTGCCGCCCTTGAAATGTACGATCGCCTTTTGAAATGCTTTTGAAGGGTTTTTGGATACCAAAAAAGTCTTCCCTTCGGGCAGTTGTGTGCGTGCATCCACGAATACGACGCCTGCTTGTGTTGATGAAAGGCTTTTAGTGTAAAGGGGGTTAGCCAGAAAGGTAGCTTGGTGGGGCTGCGCAGTCTCAATATCCGAAACATCTTGGATCAACACGTTGGGGTCGCCGACGAGTGTGCTGCCGGAGAGTTCTGCCAGTTGTTGAGAAGTTAAGGATTTTGACATTGGAGCCCCACTGTTGAATTATTTTACCGGTTTTGTCGCTTCGTCTTTTTGAGCTTGCTGCTCTTTGTCGTAGTTTTCGTCCATGACGACAACGATGGATTTGGAAACATCCAACGCTTGGGAGTAGAAGAAGCTAGTTTCTTCGCTCAAGACGAGGTCGATGGTTTGTTCTTTTGCGACACGTTTCGAAGCGTCTGCCATTGCTTGATTGAAGACGCTCAACACTTGGTAATTAGCTTGCTGAAGCGCTTGCATATATTGCTGTTGCAGTTGGGACAACTCTTGACCTAGCGCACGAAATTTTCTTTTCAGTTCAGTTTCAGCTTCGGGAGAAAGGCTGTCAAGGTAGTCGTTGTCGTTAAGTTTTGTCGCCATATCGTTAAGAGTTTTCTCTCTCTCTTCCAAAATGACTTCCATTTGCTTTTTAAGAGCTTCCAAATTCGCTTGCTCTTGCTTTCCAAGCTTCGATTCGTCGTAGCATGTTTTTGGATTAAGAATGGCGATTTTGACAGGAGTCCCTTTCGCGTCAGTGATAACAGGGTCTGCCAGTAGTGGAGCGGAGCTCAAGCAGAGAGCGCTCAGTACAGCAAAATACATTTTTTTCATAATCTAAATCCTTATTGATTGTTTAAAACTTGCCGCCAAATTGGATGAAGAAGTTCTTCCGCTGGCTGCGATTCTTTTCGTTTAAGGGAAATCCCATTGCTAACGTAATCGGGGGTATGCTGTCAAGGACTTTTACGCGCGCTCCAAAACCGACCGAGGTGTAAAATCTTCCCCAGAAATCGAAGTTGCCGGAAGAGAGGTGACCGCTGTCGAGAAAGAGGAATCCGTCGACTCTTTTCACGATTCTATGCATGTATTCGATGGAAGCGAGCTGGAGAGAGTTCCCCCCTTTCGGTTCGCCGTTATCGCTTTTCCATTCCCAGATCGCTTTCTTTTGAGCATCTTTATGACCTGTCATGACGTATTTTTTGAACATCGGACCGATGCGGTAGCTGCGGTAACCGCGGATGTTGTTATCTCCGCCTAGAAACAGGCGCTCTTCAAGAGGAATTGTATCTTTATTTGTACGTCCATAGGGGACGATAAAGCGGATATCTCCACGAATTTTAAGCACGCCATCATCGCAAAGTTGCTTATAGTAGGTGTTAAGATAGGCTAGGCCGATGAAAGAGAAGTTTCCTCCAAGACCCGCAACTTCCCCCTCGATTGCCGATTTCATCCCGTTTCTTGGGTTGCTTGGGCTGTCGGTGGAGTCGTATGTCCAGCTTGCTCCGGCCGCAGAAACCATCCCGTGAGCTTCTTTAGCAGAGCACAGAGAAGGGTTGTTGTGGTAGTGGTCGGGGAAACTAGAAACGTCGGAGTGGAAGAGGCGGTAGTGCCAGCCGGTTCTTACGAAAGCGTTCACTTGGTAGTAGGTGAAGACGGAGCCCCCGTAGGTGTTGATGATGTATTCGCTGGAGGTGTAGCGGTTCGTGTTGTTTTGAAGGTCGAAACCAACTGTCCAAGGGGTGTCGTTAAAGTAGGGTTGGCTCCAACCTAATTCGTATTTACGGCTCTTGTTACCTAACGATAGCGATGCGTTAAGGTATTCCCCACGTCCACGCATACGTGCCGGGCTTCTTTGGAAGAAGTCGAGAAGTCCTGCCATATTGAAGTTTCTTTCGGTGATATTGATTCCCCCGAAAGCGCTTTCGATCGAACTAAATCCGAAGAAGGCGCCGAAGCTACCTGTTTGAGCCTCTTCCACCTCGATTTGGACGTCGCGGTAGCAGTCTCCAGCCCCCAGCAATCCTTCCGATTTAACGTTGTAGACGTTAACGGTTTTGAAGTAGCCGATGTTGTTGAGGCGCTCTTCCGTTTTTTGGAGCTTTTCGATATTGAAAATTTCTCCGGGAGTCAGAAGAGTTTCGTGAAGGATGATTTTTGTTTGCGTGGTGCAGTTACCGATCACTTTGATCAGCCCTACGCGGTGTTGGTCGCCTTCATCGATTCTGATTTTGATGTTGTAGCGGTTGCAACCTGGGTCAAGAGCCGGTTCAAAGTCGGCAAACGCATCGATATATCCGAAGCGGCCATACATGTTAGTGATATTTTTTTCAGAATGACGCACTTCGTCGGGAGAGAATGGGGAGCCGATATTGAAAGTCAGTTTATTGCGGATTTGCTCTTCAGTGAAGAGGCATTGACCGGAGATTTCGATATCGCCGAAAGTGTAGATCTCTCCGCGGTAAGCCGTGATAATGATGTTGATTCTTTCGCACGACTTGGTTTGTTCGACATTGATTTTGATTTCGGCGTCGGAGTAACCCTTATTTTGCATGTAGTTCAAAATGGTCATTTGATCATGCTGGATCATGTCTTCATTGTAAACGCCGCTATCATTGAGGAATGACAAGAAGAAGTTGTACTCTTTGGTGACGATCATGTCGCACAGTTCTTTCTCTTCGCACTTTTCAAAATTACGGAAGATGATTTTTTTGATTTTTCCGTTAGGGCCTTCGGAAACGGATACTAGAATGTCGATGGCGTTGGTGCAGGGGTCGTGAGTGACGCTGTAGTTGAGTTCCGATTCGAAGTATCCCTTTTTGATGTAGTAGGCTCTGACCTTATTAAAAGCTTGGTTGAAAGCTTGGCGGTCAAAGACGACGCCGGGTTTTATGGCGAGCTCTTTCGCTAGCTTTGTCGTATGGATTTTGCTATTCCCTTCCCAATGGATCGAGCGGATGAAGGGACGAGGCCAGATTTTAAGTGTGATGTAAAGCTTTCCTTCCACATATTCGATAGAGGGAATGACCTTATCGTATTGCGAAGCCAAGTTTTTGAGGTCGGCATCAAAATCGTGAAGAGAAAAGAATCCGCCTTCTTTCGTCGCAATTCTGGAACGGATTTGTTGGGTATCGAACTCTGCGGTAGAGGATGGGTCTTCGACGATGATGTCGATTTTTTCGATAATTTGGTTCTCATATTGCGTTTGAGCGGATATGGGGGAACTAACTAAAGAAGCAAAAAATGTGATAAGCACAAACAAGAATCGCATTTGCATAGGGAAGCCTCAGCATCTTAAAATGAGTTCCATCATAGGTGATCTAAAAGAATTTCTGCAACGAAAGTTTTTAAAAAGAGCCGCGGCCCATAAATGCGCGCGCGAGGGTGCCGCCATCGACATAGTCGAGAGCGCTGCCCATGGGGAGCCCAAATGCGAGTCTCGTCAACTTTATTGGGGTGTTTTCAAGTTCATTTTTGATGTAAAGAGCGGTGGCATCGCCTTCCAGTGTGGCATCTAACGCTAAAATCACCTCTTTGATACCGCTATTGCGAATCCGTTGAAACAGCGATTCCATGCGTAGATGTTCCGGTCCAATGCCGTCGAGAGGGGACAAGACACCTCCCAAAACATGGTACAACCCTTTAAATTCTCCGGTCGATTCGATCGAAAAAATTTCTCTGGCGCTTCTGACAACGCTTAACACTTCAGATTTTCTTGACGGGTCGGAACAGAAAGTGCACGTTTCTTTTTCTGCAAGGGCTCCGCATTGCTCACAGAAGCAAATTTCGTTGGCAGTGGCCTCGACGACGGCGCCGAATTGTTTGAGATCGTGCTCGGGCCATTCGATCAGTTGAAAAGCGAATCTTTCGGCGCTGCGACTTCCCACGCCGGGAAGCTTTTTCAAAACTTGTATTAACTTTTGCAGGTGGGTCGGATACTTCATGTGATGGATTTCCGTATAAATTATCAAAAATACACCTCGGCGGGAATTAGTGCAAATGGTAGAATATTATTTATCAGGAGATTTTTTAATGACGATTCAACAGAAAGCGCGAATAGTCGGAATGGGATCTTATGTTCCGCAAAAAATTTTAAGCAACTTCGATTTGGAGAAGATGGTCGAAACGAACGATGAATGGATCGTGACTAGGACCGGAATTCGTGAACGAAGAATTGCGAGTCCGGATGAGTGGACTTCTGTTATGGGAGTCAAGGCCGCGGAAGAGGCGATTAACCAAAGTGGAGTTTCTAAAGAAGCTATTGATCTTGTGTTGGTTGCAACAATGACTCCCGATTATGTCACGCCAAGCACTGCGGCAATTATCCAAAAAGAATTGGGTCTTCAAACTATTCCCGCTTTCGATATGCAAGCCGCTTGCACCGGTTTCATCTATGCGCTGTCCCTGGCAAAAGCTTATGTTAACTCCGGATTGTATAAAAATGTTTTGGTTGTCGCCTCCGAAAAGATGTCGACTGTTGTAGATTACACAGATAGAAACACATGCATTCTTTTTGGCGATGGCGCCGCTGCCGCTGTCGTTTCTCTTAAAGGCAAAGGGTTGCTAATTGGCGAAATCGATTTAGGTGCCGATGGCGCTCTAGCGGATTTACTGATTCTCCCGGCCGGAGGCTCGCGTGCGCCGGCAACGATGGAAACGATACAGGGAAAACAGCACTATGTTTTTCTTAGCGGAAGAGAAGTTTTTAAACACGCTGTAAGAAAAATGGCATCTTCAGCAGAAGAGTGCCTTCGAAAAGCCGGTCTTCAACAGACGGATCTCTCTTGGCTTGTGCCGCACCAAGCGAATGAACGAATTATCGATGCAGTCGCAAAAGGGCTCGACTTTCCCTCTGAAAAAATTTATAAGACTGTACATAAGTACGGCAACACCTCCGCTTCAGCGGTCGCGATCGCTTTGGACGAACTGAATCGAGAGCATCCAATAAAGACGGGTGAACATATCCTTTTGGTAGCTTTTGGCGCCGGATTGACGTGGGGGGGTGTCATTTTAACTGCTGTGGAGGATGTATGAGTCAATCCAATAAAAAAATTGCATTTCTTTTTCCCGGACAGGGAGCCCAATACCCTGGGATGTCGGGCGATTTTTACCATTCGTTTCCTGTCTCGCGCGAAACTTTTGAAGAGGCCGACGACCTGTTAGGTCGTGATTTGTCCTCCATTATTTTAGAAGGGCCGGACAACGTATTGGTAGAAACTCGCAATAGCCAGACAGGAATCTATGTCGCTTCCATTGCTGCTCTGCGTGCCATTCAATCCCTTTTTCCGGAATTGAAGCCTCATGTGACTGCGGGGCTCAGTCTTGGAGAGTACACCGCGCTGCACGCTGCAGGCAAAGTGTCGTTTTCAGAAGGCCTTAACTTGGTCGACCACCGCGCCCGTTACATGAATGATGCGTGCGTAAGCCATCCAGGGACGATGATGGTGATTTTAGGGATGAAAGATGAAGACGTGGAAGCGATGGTAAAAGACTTAAACCTACCGAACGATCTGTGGGCTGCCAATTTTAATTGCCCCGGGCAAGTGGTGATTTCTGGAACCCTCAAAGGCGTTGAACTCGGTGCTGCCGAAGCAAAGGCACGCGGAGCTAAGCGTGTGCTGCCATTGCAAGTGCATGGAGCCTTCCATAGCGGCCTCATGCAGGAAGCTCAGAATCGCCTTAAGGCACCTGTTATGGAAACCTCAATCGCCAAAAGCGGTGCAGGTCTAGCTATGAACGTCAACGGAAAAATTGAAAACGAACCTGAAGCGATTCGAAAAAATTTAATTTTACAGGTGACACACCCTGTGCGATGGCAGAGCTGCATTCAAGCAATCGCCGCAGAAGGGGTCGATTTGTTTGTTGAAGTGGGATGCGGGAAAACTCTCGCCGGTTTCAACAAAAAAATTGGAGTGGAAGCCCCGACAATTAGTATTGAAAAAGTGGAAGACTTAAAGAAACTTGAGGAAGCATGCTTAACGGAAAAACTGCGATAATTACCGGTGGAACTGCCGGAATCGGAAAAGCAATAGCGCTGACATTTGCAAAGCATGGTGCACGCGTAGCTATTTTTGGACAGAGCGAACAGAGAGGCGCCGAGGTGTTGGCTCAGTTGGGAGAGGGATCTCTCTTTTTAAAGACTGATGTCTCTGATTTAAAAGAAACGGAACAATCAGTCCAGGAAGTGATTAAACAATTCGGCACGGTAGATATTTTGGTGAATAATGCCGGAATCACACGTGATGGCCTGATGCTTAAGATGACGGAAGAAGATTGGGACGCTGTCATGAAGACTAACGTCAAATCGTGCTACAACACTTGTAAAGTGTTGCTGCGCCAATTTTTGAAAGCTAAGCGCGGTAAAATTATTAATGTCAGCTCCGTTGTCGGACTGACCGGAAATGCCGGACAGGCCAATTATGCCGCTTCGAAAGCTGCGATTATTGGATTTACAAAAGCGTTAGCGCAAGAGATCGCTTCTCGTAGCATCAATGTCAATTGTATCGCTCCCGGTTATATCGATACTCCCATGACGGAAGTGCTGACCGCCGAGCAAAAAGAGCAAACTTTAAGCAAGATTCCATTCGGCAGAATGGGGTCCCCGGAAGAAGTGGCAAATGTCGCACTATTTTTGGCAAGCGACCTTTCCGCCTATATGACAGGTCAAGTGCTCACTGTCGACGGCGGAATGGTAATGTAATATTGACTTTTTCACACACTTGGTTTACACTCTAAACCATAAATCAATACATAAGGATGTTTATGTCATTAGAAAATGAAGTGATCGATATCGTAGTAGAGCAGTTGGGCGTCGACAAAGAAGATGTCTCTGCTGACAAATCTTTTGTGGAAGATCTCAACGCAGACTCCCTCGATTTGACAGAGTTAATCATGACATTTGAAGAGCGTTTTGGGATCGAGATTTCTGAAAAAGAAGCCGAAGGTCTTAAAACTGTCGGTGATGTGATCACCTACATCGAAAAGCGTAAAAACGCTTAAGATAAGTAATAAACCCCGAACTTTGTTCGGGGTTTTTTTTTGCCTGCATGAAGTCTCTCCCAGATGCAGGGTAGTAACCTCCCCCTGCCCTTGCCCCTGCCCTTGCCCAAATTTTTTAAAAATATCATTCGACTATTGAAGTTTACACCAGATGCAGGGTAGCCAGAGCGTCCCCCGTATTTAGTGCAAACTTCAATAATCGAACACTATTTCGAAAAAATTTGGGCAAGGGCAGGGGCAAGGGCAAGGGCAGGGGGGAAGTTACTGCCCTTTCATCTGGTGTTAACTTCTGGGGTTGGAGTAACTAACGAACCGATATAAATCGCCAATAAGCCAATAAAAAACCCGGGAATCATCGAAGGGATCACGATGTCCGTTAAATACGGATTGATGAAGTGCCAAAGCCCGGAGAGAAGTCCGCCTACTAAAATTCCTGCTATCGCTCCGGTGCGCGTTGCCTTCTTATAATATAAAGACATCAAAATCAAAGGACCAAAAGAAGATCCCAATCCCGACCATGCGTACTGAACTGCATCCAATAAGCTAGAGTTGCGTCGAAACGCAATTGCCAGCGAGCCTAAAGACACCAAAACCACAAACAAACGGGTGATTTTGAGCATTTTTTCGGGCGAGATCGCTTTTTTAAAGAAGTGGCGATAAAAATCTTCTCCCAATACAGAAGCGCTCACAAGGATTTGAGAATCCATTGTCGACATGCTGGCAGCGATCAATCCGCAAAGGATGAAGCCTCCGGCAATCGGATGAAAGAGATCTCTAACCATTTGTACGAAGACAAGCTCCGAATGGGGCAGCTGACCATTAAAAAATGGAATTCCGACAAGTCCTACAAATATCGCTGCAGAGAGCGCCGTAAACATCCAGGCCATACCGACGTATTTGGACTTTACAAGTTCGTGTGAATTGCGAATACCCATGAATTTGGTGACGATATGTGGTTGTCCAAAGTATCCGAGACCCCAGCCAAAAACGAGAAACAAGATGGAGAGGATATTTGTCCAAGAAGTGTCTTCCAATAAATTTAAAGAAATCTCTTGAGACTGAGCCACGGCAATGATGTCGTGCCACCCTCCTGACAAAGTGGAGTAGGCGATAGTGGGAACAAGAATGACCATTAGAAGTAAGAAAACAGCCTGGAACATATCTGTCCACGCCACGGTGATGAATCCGCCCATAAAAGTGTAGGCAATAACGACAAGCATCGCAACAGCGAGGCCGAAGTAGTAGTCGATCCCAAAAACCGATTCTAAAAGGATTCCCATCGCGATTAAGCCGGCAGAAATATAAAAAGTAAGAAAAACGACTGCCATCAATGCCGTGATGATGCGGATGACTCCGGAGTCGTCTTTAAAGCGTCTTTCAAAGAATGTAGGCAACGTGTAGGAATCGAGTTTTTCTGTCGATTCACGCAGTTTGACTGCCACAAATTGCCATGTGAGGTACATTCCACCAAAGAGCCCTAATGCCATCCACGCTTCCGGAAGGCCTCTGATCATAATTGCTGCGGGAAATGCCATGAATAACCATGAGCTCATATCGCTAGCGTGAGCTGAAAGCGCGATGACCCAAAAATTTAAAGACCTTCCTCCCATCATGAATTCATCGGAAGAGGTCATCTTCTTATGTGACCAAATTCCAATAAACAAGAGAACGGAGAAGTAGGCTAAAAAAGCAATTAGAATGTTAGCATTGGTGGATAACGAGTCCAAAAATTACCTCCGGTTTTCGGTAAGACAACATCTAGGTATTAATTCAAATTTGGCTTGTTTTGTCAAGCGTTAAAACCTATTGAATTTTCCAGCCCATTTCATGTACTATTTCAAGTTTAAACTTAATACGGGAGTATCCCATGGCAACACCAAAAAAAGTTGTAATCATCGGTTCGGGTCCTGCGGGATTTACTGCTGCTGTCTATGCGGCGAGGGCAAATCTTGAGCCCATAGTATATGAAGGCTTTTTCACTGGTCCCGGGGGGCAGTTGATGACGACGACGGAAGTGGAAAACTATCCCGGATTCCCTGACGGAGTGACCGGACCCGAATTGATGGAGCGCTTTCGTAAACAGGCACTTCGTTTTGGAACTACTATACTATCTGAAGATGTGCAATCAGTGGATTTTTCAAAATCTCCTTTTATAGTTGTCGGAGCACAGACGACAGTGGAAGCTCATGCTGTGATTATCGCTACGGGAGCATCTGCAAATCGTTTGGATATTCCCGGAGGGCGCGACGGCGAGTTTTGGCAGAAAGGGGTGACAGCATGTGCTGTTTGTGATGGTGCGGCGCCTATCTTCCGAAATAAGCCGTTGTTCGTCATTGGAGGAGGCGATTCCGCCATTGAAGAAGCGGTCTTTTTGACGAAATTTGGAAGCAAAGTTTACATTGTTCATCGTAGAGATCAGCTAAGAGCTTCGAAGATCATGCAACAGCGCGCTTTGAATCACCCAAAAATCGAAATTTTATGGGATAGCGT